>JBKJKS010000232.1:0-3381 GCA_046597295.1 Saprospiraceae bacterium | reverse complement strand
TCCCGCGCCATTTCCACCAGATCCGCAGGCAAAGACTTAGTAGTCCGAGCCCCCAACTCCCTGATTTTCTCCGCCTTACCAATCAGCGTGTCCCCCGGCCGCGCCGCACTGGTCAGTTTATTCATCGCATCGTCGTAGGCACTGCGGGCGGTATCCAACCGGAAACCGATGGCGCGCATATCCTCCACTAAAGCGACGAATTTGTCGTACAGCAGTCCGCTGTGCCGGGCAATGTCCTGCACCGAGCGGCTTTGCTTTTCCTGTTTCCAGAGGTGGGCCACGGTGCGCATGGTGGCCAGCAGGCTGCTCGTGGTGACCAGCACGATGTTGCGGTCGAGGGCATCGGTGAAGAGGTTGGGATCGGCCTGGGAAGCGACGTGCAGGGCGTGCTCCAGCGGCACGAACAGCAGCAGGTAGTCGGGTGTATTGATCTGGTAAAGCAGCTGGTAATTGGTACTGCTCAGGTTGTCCACGTGGCTGCGGATACTGCTGATGTGGGCGCGCAGGTGCTGGTCGCGTTGGGTGGAATCCTCGGCATTGTGGTAGCGCTCGAAGGCGGTGAGCGAAACCTTGGCATCGACCACCAAGTGTTTGTTGTCCGGCAGTTGAATGATGAAGTCGGGGCGTTTCTGGTGGCCTTCGTCATTGCGGAAACTGGCCTGGGTGGAGAAGTGGGTGCCTTTGAGCAGGCCCGCTTTTTCGAGCAGCACTTCCAGCTGTAGTTCGCCCCAGTTGCCCTGCATCTTATTCTGCCCTTTCAGCGCGGAGGTGAGGTTGTGGGCATCCTGGCTGAGCTGCTGGTTCAGGTCGCGCAGCTGCCCGATCTCCATTTTCAGGCTGGCTTTCTCCCGGGTATCCTCCAGGAACTTCCGGTCGACGTTCTCTTCAAATTCCTTGATCTTTTCGCGCAGCGGCGAAAGAATGCTTTGCATCTGCTGCGCATTATGCGTGGTAAAGCGCTGCGATTTTTCCTCCAGAAGGCGGTTGGCAATGTTCTCAAATTCCGTTTTAAAACGCGCCTGCAACTGCTCCACCTCGCCTTTCTGGCTTTTCAGCATTTGCTCCAGGTGCAGCACGGCCTGGTCGCGGGCCGCCAGCTGGGCATAACTGTCGCGCAGGTCCTGCTCTTTGGCAGCCAGCTCCTGGCGCAGCGTATCATTCTGGTTCGCAATGGCGGCATACAGCTCTTTAGGTACAAAATTAGCCCGGTCCAACTCGGATACGGGGCCGGCCAGGGATTGCCGGCGCAGCATAAAAAGGAGCACCAGAACGAATACGCCGCCAAATATCAGGTAGAGGTTGCTGTCCATACTTCAAGCATTTTGTTTGACAAAAGTAGCGGCATACCGGACATTTTGTTGTTTTATGCCCAAATTTTGACCACAATTGTTTGGCGTATGCGCCCCTGCCTGGCCTTGGCCACGCTGCCCAACGCTATTTCCGGAAGGATAACCGTCCATCAGCCTGCTCCAGCAGTTTGCCTTCGTCCAGCAAATAATTCAGTACCTGCGCCACCGAATCATGCCGTTTGGGCGCAAAAGCCTGAAATTTCCCCCAGCGGCAGCGGCTCGTGGCGCAGCACCTCCCGGATTTTGCGCTCCAGGGTCTCGAACAGGTCGGCAGGTAGACTGGATGTATTCCGCCCGGTGCAGACGTCGCAAATACCGCAGGTCTTACTCTCCGTTTCCCCGAAATAGGCCAGCAGCTGCCGGTTGCGGCAGCGGCGGTTTTCCGCATAGAGAATGGCCTGTTCCACCCGTTCCTCCGCGCGTTGTTTGCGGAAATTAAATTTGGCCAGATCGATGGCCATAATTTCCGCGGCCACCCGCTCCCGGGTAAACAGCAGTTGCGGTTTTTCCTGACGGGGCTGATATTCCAGAATGCCCTCTTTTTGGGCCAGGTCCAGCACCTGCAGCACGAGCTCGGTGGGCAATTTGGCATACTGGGCGATCAGGCTTTCACTGATGTCGGTGTACTGCTGCTGGATGCCGGGGTAGGCGCGGAGCAGCACCTTGGTCACCAGATCGGCCTGGCGGTGGCGCAGTTGGTAATCGTAGAGCGTTTCCCGATCTGCCGTGATGAAGGCCCGGGCCGGCGCCATTTGGCTATCGTTCAGGGCAATCCAGCCGTCCTGTTCGAGCAGGCGGAGGGCGGCGTGGGTGGGACCTTGTTCCAGTTTATAGTGGAGGCAAAAATAGGCCAGGTCGAAATCGAAGCTTTCGCCCAGGCCGGCGCCGGTGGCCAGCTGGGTATAGCTACCCAGGGCCTGATACACGCGCCGCACCAGTTCCAGTGGCGGGAAAGCGGTCTGCAGATGGTGACGCAGTCCGGCGGCATCGCCGGGCGTGTAGAGCAGTACGGCGTACGACTTCTGTCCGTCGCGTCCGGCCCGCCCGGCTTCCTGAAAATAGGCTTCCAGGCTGTCCGGCAGCTGCAGGTGGATGACCGCCCGCACGTCCGGCTTGTCGATGCCCATACCGAACGCATTGGTACAGACCATGATGCGCGTACGGCCGGCGATCCAGGCTTCCTGCCGGTCGCTGCGTTCTTCGGGCGTCAGTCCGGCGTGGTAGTAGCTGGCGCCGATGCGCTGCTGGAGCAGCCACTGGGCGATGTCCTTGCATTCGCCCCGGCTGCGCACGTACACGATGCCCGAACCCGGCACCGAGCGGAGAATATCAAGCATTTTTTCCCGCTTTTTGTGTTCGTAGAGCACCGAGTACGACAGGTTCGGCCGCTCGAAGCTCTGCCGGAGCACGTTTTTTTGCCGAAAAAGCAGTTTTTCCTGCACGTCTTCCAGCACTTCGGGCGTAGCCGTCGCGGTGAGCGCCAGGATCGGGACATTGGGCAGCAGTGGGCGCAGGTCGGCCACTTGCAGGTAGGACGGCCGGAAATCGTAACCCCATTGACTGACACAGTGGGCCTCGTCCACCGCCAGCAGGTTGACGTTCATGCGTTGGATGCGCGCCAGGGCCAGCTCTGTTTTCAGCCGTTCGGGGCTGAGGTACAGGAACTTATACGCCCCGTTACAGGCATTCTCGAACAAAATGTCGATCTCGCGGCGGTGCATGCCGGAGAAAATGGCGACGGCCGGCACACCTCTTTTCTGCAGGTTGTAGACCTGGTCTTTCATCAGTGCGATGAGTGGGGAGACGACCAGACAAATACCTTCCCGGCACAGGGCCGGCACCTGAAAGCAGATGGATTTGCCGCCGCCGGTGGGCAGCAGGGCCAGTGTGTCGCGGCCCTCGAGCGCAGAGCGGATGATGTCCTCCTGTAGCGGCCGGAACGCGGCGTGGCCCCAGTAATGCTGGAGGATGGCTAAGGGTTCGGTTGGGAGCGAGGGCACGGGATGGTGGGTGATTTTTGGGGTAAAGATAG
>JBKJKS010000056.1:0-10200 GCA_046597295.1 Saprospiraceae bacterium | reverse complement strand
AGGAACGCGGATAACGCGGATTTTTTGCGGATGGCGCGGATTTTTAAAAAAAATCTACGCAAATCCATTCGATCCGTACCATCCGCGTTCCAATCACGATACGTCGGGCAAAAAGGAACGCGGATGACGCGGATTTTTGCGGATCAACACGGATTTTTTAAAAAATCGGCGCAAATCCGTTCAATCCGTGTCATCCGCGTTCCAATCACGCTACATAGGGCTACCAGCGTTACATTTTCACCAGCTTCCCCTGCGCAACGGTTTTTCCAGCGCTGCGAATTTCATAAAAATACACGCCGGTGGGCAGAGGATCGGCTTGGAACTCGTATGATGTACCGCTGAACTGGCCGGTCAAAACCGCTGTGCACACCGCTGAGTACAGGGTAAAGCTCAACTGCCCCGGATTTTCCAGCCCTTCCACGCGTACCTGTGCCTGATTGGTCAACGGATTGGGCGCGATCAGGACGCGCACGTTGGACGAAAGGGGCGCCTGGGTGCTGGTCAGCAGGAAGTTCTTGCCCACCGTATGCAGCGTCTGGTTGGTAATCACCGGGATGTTGTTATCAAAATAGATCGCCGCGGTGTTCCGGATTTTGCTACCCAGCGACAGGTCTTTCCGCTGTTGCACCCGGAATTGCACAAAACCCTGCGATTGAACCGGACTGGTCGCACTGTCGGGCAGGTTGATGTCGGCAAATTTGAACACCACTTCGCCGTTGCCCTGCATATCCCAGGCGTAGGGGTGGCTGCTGGCGCCGGGCCGCACGGTCGTCGGATCGAGCCATTGCACGGGTAGAAGGTCGCGAATTTCGATATCCAGGGCGGGAGCATTGCCAGTATTTTGGAAACGAATGACGTACTCCAGTTCCACATTCTGATCAATGTAATGGGCTGCCTGCAGGCCGGTTGGAAAGCCGTTTTTATCGTTTGGATCGAACGAGTTAACACTCTCCAGACAGAACACATCGAGCCAGGAATCTTCATCGCCAAGGGGATATTGATTCACAAATCCGAAACTCAGGTTGCCGCTTCCATTGCATCCTTCGGCCCAGGCCACCGGCATATTCAAGCCGGCGAATCCCGGCGATTGTTGGGCTTCGATGCGCAGAAAAGTACCGCTGGCCGAAAAAGCGACCGTAGTAGATTGGCCTGCATCCAACTGGAACTGCCCCGGCGCCTGCATCATCAGGATATTATCTTCAATGACAATGTAGTTCAATTCGTTTTGCATATCGCCAAGGCCGACGTTCTCGATGGTAAACACTACGCTGTCGCCGATGCAGGTAGCCGTCACCACTATTTGGGAACCGTCCCAGCTGGCATTAGCCGGCGCACAGCTGGTATCGGGATAGGCGTGGGCTTCGGAACAATACGTAGTTCCAACCGGATCCCCGCAGGGGACTTCTACCGAAATGGTGAAATCGACACATTCCTCCGGCGATAGAT
Source organism: Saprospiraceae bacterium (assembly GCA_046597295.1). Classification (GTDB taxonomy): domain Bacteria; phylum Bacteroidota; class Bacteroidia; order Chitinophagales; family Saprospiraceae; genus M3007. Next base: position 8,754 of record JBKJKS010000056.1, on the reverse strand, counting down.
CGCCGAGATCGAAGGTGTACACGTTGCCGCTCACCGCCGTCCAGGGAATGCTGCTGGCAGTCACCTGTAGGGCAGGGTCAATGGTTACCTGCACCGAAGCATCGGTTGCCGTCACCGCGCCCAGGTTACAGCTGTGTACCGCGTACGACGATGGCTGGCAAGGGCGCAGCGCATTCGTGGCAATAGACACGTCCATATTGGCGCAAGGCAATAAGCTGTCGCATTGCACCGCAATATTGCCTTCAAAACTGGTACCGCTTGAAAAGATAAACTGCACAAACTGCCCGCAAGGGAAAACGCAGTTCAAGCCATTGCCCAAGGGGTCGGAAGTCGTAACGTAGCCGTTGGCAGAATTCAGAAATCCACCAGGATTGAGCAGTTCGTAGTAACCGTTTGCGTCAGTGGTATCGATAAAGGTTTGGACCATCCCGCCGCCGTAGAGTTTGATGGTGACCGGCCAACCGGCCAGCCCTACCTCGAAAGCATCATGCAGGCAATCATTATCAACATCCTGAAAAATATAGCCAGAAACGATGTCAATGGGCTGCGGGTCAAATGACTGAACAAAGTTTATATTTTCGGTAGTATCCAGGGTGGCCACGGTTGCCGGCAAAGTGTCCGCCGGACAGAAAGTGTAGGCGGCATTCAATTTTCGGGGAATCACGAGATAGTTGCCCGCATCGACGCCCAGGAAATATTCGCCTTGCGCACCTACGGTCGTCGAGGCCTTCAGTTGGCCGTTTTGCCAGGCCTCCACAACGGTGCCGTAGGAGAAGGAGTCCACATCGGCGATGCAGTCGTCTTCAAAATCAAACTGCACGGTACCGGAAATACCGGAATTGAAGATTTGCTGGGCCATGGCCGGGGTGCTGAAAAGCCCGCAGAGGTACAACACGAGCAGCACGAAAAGTCTTTGATTATTCATGAATACGGTTTGTTTTAGTGATGTAAAAATTGATCAGGCAGCTGGCAGCAAGTCACCCATTGGCATTCCGGTCGGTGATCGTTGCAACTATGACCAGCCCGGACGCCCGTGACTTTTTTGATGATACAAAAGTCCGGCGATGCCTTGCGGACGCCAACAACAATTTTATACATTTGTCAAAAAGTAAATCCTGATACAAGTTTTATAAATGATTGATAATAAGTTAATTGATCTGATTAATACCCTGACTTCAGTCGAAAAGAGGGAGTGTGGGTCATTTCTGAAAAGTCCGTATCATAATCGCCGGGAGGATGTATTACAGCTTTGGAAACGATGCACTACAGGTCACCGGCGTGATCCACCGGACTCCGCGCCGCTTGAGCCAGCGGCTAGCGCACAGCAGCGCCATACGCAGTCGCTGCTGCTGCTGCAAATTGAGGCCTTCCTGGCCCAGCGTGCCTTTGAGCAATTACCCTTGTTGGGCGACCTGCACCTGGCCCCCATTTACCGGCAAAAGGGTCTGGTGAAACACCTCGATCACCTGTTCCGCCGGGCGGAGGAGCGGCTCGCCCAGCTGCCCCGCGATATCACGCATTACCACCTGCAGTACCAACTGCAATGGGAGCAATACGCCGCTACGGAATCGCAGACCCGCAGCCGGAGCAACAACCTGGCGGCCGTGCACCAGGCGCTCGATGTTTACCTGATCGGCAGCAAACTGCGGCTGGCTTGCCTGATGGAATCGCACCGGGCAGTCTTCAACACCGCGTATAATACCAGTTTTCTGCCGGCTCTGCTGGCTTTTTTGCCGGAGAGTACGCTGTCCGGTGTGCCGATCATTGCCCTGTACTACCATTGTTACCTGGCGTTGACCGGTGGTGAAGAGGGGGAATTCCGCGCCTTTCGCCGCGTACTCGAAACCCAGAGTGCTGCGCTGCCCCCCGAAGAAAGGCGCACTTTTTTACTGCTGGCCGTCAATTACTGCATTCGCCAACTCAACGCCGGCGACCTGCGCTATGTGCGCGAGGCCTTCGATCTGTACCGGGTGGGGCTGGAAACGGGCATACTGCTGGAAAATGGAAAACTGGGCCGGTTCGCCTATAAAAACATCGTCGCGGCCGGTTTGAAAGTGCAGGAATTTAGTTGGGTAGAAGATTTCATTGTCCGTTACGAGCCTTTTCTGGAGGAAAAGCACCGGGCGGCTCACCGCGATTACAACCTTGCCAAACTGTATTTTACTAAAAAAGACTACCGGCGCGCGATGCCTCTGCTGGCCCAGGTGGGCGACAGCGATCTGCTGCTCAACCTCGACAGCCGCGTCATGCTCCTGAAAATGTACTACGAAACCGGCGAGTGGGATGCGTTGGATGCCTTACTGGCCAGTTTTCGCATACTGCTGCTACGCAAGAAAAAAGTGATCGGTTATCACCAGTCGCACTATTTGAACACACTGCGCTATATCCACAAACTCTGCCGGGTCAATGGCCACGATAAAACTGCCGTGGCCGCTTTCCGGGCAGAAGTGGAAAGCAACAAAGCGGTGATCGAGAAAGACTGGCTACTGGGCATGACCTGGGTGATAGATCACTGATTCAAATACATCATTTTTACTTCATAAGCCCCGTTCACCACGACTTTCTCTCCTTCCTCCATCCCTTTCAAAATCAGGGTCCGGGTACCGTCGTCTTCCCCCGTCTGCACATAAGCCAGTTCGAACTCCTCCGGGGCATGTTTCAAAAAAACCGCCGTCTTACCGTTGATTTCGGTCAAAGCCGAGTTCGGTACCGTGATCTGGCGGCTTGTATCCTGATTCAGCGCCTTCACCGTCACGAACTCCCCGATCTTGAAGTCGCCCCGCGGATTATCCATTTCAAAAAATACCCGCTGGCTCTGGTTGCCGGGATTCATGCTCTGCGCCTGGGCGATCAGCCGGACCTCCGCCGTCTTGTGGTCGTCAGTGGAGCAGGTGACCAGAAACTTGTTCCCCGCCCGGATGGCCGGCACATCGCGGTCGAAGACCTGCGCTTCCACGTACACTTTGCTTAAGTTGGTGACGCTGAATAACGTTTGACCGGCCACCACTTCCGCGCCCGGCGTCAGCGTAAAAGCCGCTACGATGCCCGAAATCGGCGCGACCAGCGTCACCGTGCGGTTGTTCGCGGCGTTGGTTGCGCCACCGCGATTCTGCAGGGTTTGCAGCTCGGCGGAGGCCTGGTTATAAGCCGCCTCGGCGGCCTGTACGTCCTTGGCAGCGGCGATGTCACGGATCTGGTTCAGGCGGTCCAATTCCCGCCGGGTAGCGTTGACGCGCAGCCTGGTCGTCTCGATCTGCGCCGCCAGTGCAGTGTTGCTGCTGGCGATGCCGACCTGCTCGGCTGCGCCCAGCGTTTGCTGCAGTACAGCCAATATTTGACCAGCACGCACCGTCTGGCCGACGGTGACGTTGAGCCGCGTCACGCGGCCATTCTGCGGAGCCACCACTGCGCCCAGTCCGCCGGAAGCGGGGACGACGGTGCCGAACATCGTGGTAGCGGATTGGTAGTCCCCCACCGCGATCGGCTGGGTCAGAATTTCAAAAAGAAACTGGGTTTCTTTCGGCGCATCCACCATCTTGCCATAGCCCGAACCGCCGGCCTTGGGACCATGCGGCTCGTCGCCATGGGCAAAAACGGGGTTGACAGCAGGGCTGGAGAACCAGGCGCTCGTCAGCAGCAGCGCGACCGTCAGTAGTCGGCTGCGGCGGCGAGCGACCAGCCACATGCCGAGCATGCCCAGCGCCAGGCCCCCTACAAACCACATCCAGCCGTGGGAATGGACATGGGCGACGGCGGTGGCGGCGAATAATTTTTGACCGACTGTCACGCCTTGCAAACCGATCAGATCGGCGCCATTGGCGTGCGCGAGCTGCACGTTAAGCGTATAGGTTTTGTTTTCAGGAAACATACCGCGCAACTCGTACACCCCGGCCGAAAGCATCCGTACTTCGAACATCACGGCGGGATCCTCCGACGCGGTAATTTTCAATTCCGCCTTATCGATCGGCCGGTTGCTCCGGAAATCGGCGACGAACAGCGTCAAATGTGCCTCCTTTCCGGCAACCAGCTCGGGGTAGTACAAGGTGAGTTCGTACTTATCGGATTCTCCATAGACGGTGAAGTGGTCGGCGCCGGGTTTGGCAGACGATGCCGCCGCTTCATCGCCGTGTGCGGCATGGGTAGTGCCATCCGCGTGGGTATGGGCTTCCTGCGCGTACAACCCGCATGAAAACGACAGCGCGAAAAGAGAAAACAAGAGCGATTTCATATTATTTAAGTTTTGACGATCAACTGTTTACATTAAGAGCGGCCGGTACTTGTCCGTTTATTGGCCGGATAAATAACGCAGTCGCAGCTGCGCGACATTCAGGGCCTGTACCTGATCGGCGTAAGCCCACTGAATCGAGTAAGCCCCTTCGAGGGTGCGCAGAAAAGTAAGGTAATCCACCTCCCCGGCTGCGCGCATCCGGGTAGCTGTAGTAATTATTGCGCGACTGCGCGGCAAGGCTTCCCGCTGGTAGTATTGCAGCCTGTTGCGGGTAGTGGCAGCTTCCGTCTGCGCGCGGACGAGGTCGAGCCCAACCGACTGACTTTGGGCAGCAGCGCGGGTCGACGCGGCCTGGCTTTCGGCCTGGGCGGCATTGGTCGCCGCGCGATATTGCCCCGCCCAGAGCGGAATACCAATACTGGCCTTGAAACGGTAGTCCACCGGCGTATTGCGTACGCTCTGATTCAGATAACCCAGCGAGAAGTTGGGCAGGGCGCGGCTTTTGGCCAGGCTGATCTGCCGTTCGGCCACTTGCGCCGCTTGCTGTTCGTAGCCTACGGAGGGATTAGCCGCCATATCCACGGATAGGAGTCCAACCGTATCGGGCTGCAGCGGCAGCAGGGTGCCGATGTCATTCAGTCCCGTGTACGTCGCTAATAGTTGGCGCAGTGCCACGGCATTCCGCTCCGCAACGATACGCTCCTGACGCACCCCGCCCGCTTCCTGCTCCGCCAGCGTTCGCTGCAAAAAATCGATCTCTCCGCCGGTAAACTGGCGAATGGCCGTAGCGACCATCGCTTGGTACAGGCTGTCGCGACCAGCCCACAGGCTGGCCGCATATTCCGCCACCTGGGTTTCCAGGTAGAGCGAACGGACGGTATAACGCAGCTCGTTCTCACTGACCCGCTGTCCGGCCTGCGCCAAGGCAGTTTCCGCCTGCGCCACCTTTTTCTGCCGGGTATACACCGTAGGAAATTCGAACGACTGCGTAACCCCAATCGTATAGAATTCGCCGGTCGGGCTTTCCGCGTTCAATTCGGGGTTGGGCAGGTTGAAGGCGGCTTTTTCTCCATATTTTTTGGCTTGCACATCGAAAGCGGCGGCTTTCGTCAGCGGGTGGTTTTGGAGGGCGGCAGCGACGGCGGCTTCCGGAGTGGTTTGGGCGAAGACCGGTAGCGTGGCCAGCAATAACCCCAACAGGATTTCTATTTTTCTCATAATTTTGTTGTCAATTCGTGTTTATGAATCAGCAAGACCGAGACATCGCCGAAGCCGTCAAAGCTGCCGCCCGGGAATTCGACCCAACGGCGGAGGTCACATTATTTGGCTCCCGTGCGCGGGGCGATGCGCGTAGCGATTCGGACTATGACTTCCTGGTGCTGTTTAATGTGCCCATTAATTTTCGTTTTAAAACGGATGTCTTGGACAGGATTTATGAGATTGAATTAAAGACAGACCGAGTCATATCGCCGCTCATCCACAATATGCAAGAGTGGGGCCAGATGACCGCATTTCCTATTTTCCACGAAATCTCAACCGACGGCATTTTTGTATGATCTTCAACAAGGAAGAACTTAAAAAGTATAGAATTCAGCGGGCTTTTGAGACGTTTGAAGAAGCAGAACTTTTGTTTTCTGAGCGAAAGGTTTTAGGCACTGTCAACCGCCTCTACTATGCTCCCTTGTTCAGGAAATAGTGAAACTTGTTGAGGTAAGTTAAACCTCCTCCCCCGCCTTCTTTCCCTCAAAATACTCCTCCACCGCCTTTTTCCCCCAGACCCAGAACACCGTTGGCGTGACGATCATGTCCAGCAAAGTCGAAGAAAGCAATCCCCCCAGGATCACGGTGGCTACCGGATAGAGGATCTCCTTACCTGCCGCCTGCGCATCCAGCGTCAAAGGAATCAGCGCCAAGGCCGCCACCAACGCGGTCATCAGCACCGGCACCAGCCGTTCAAGCGAGCCGCGCACGATCATTTTTCGGTCGAATTGCTCGCCTTCGTGTTCCAGCAAATGGAGGTAGTGCGAGATCATCATGATGCCATTGCGCGAAGCAATGCCGGTCAGGGTGATGAAACCCACCAGCGTCGCTACCGAAAACGTGCCACCGGTGAGCCAGACCGCGACCACACTGCCCACCAGTGCCAGCGGGATGTTCAACATCACCTGCAAAACGATGCGCCAGGAGCGGAAATGCGCGTACAAGACCAGAAAAATGCCCAGGAAAGCGAAGATGCTTAAAATTCCGATGAGCCGCGAAGCGTCTTTTTGGGCCTCAAACTGCCCGCCGAATTGCAGAAAGTAACCCTGCGGCATAATTACCTTTTCGCCGATCGCTTGTTGCATTTCGGTCACCGTACTGCCCAGGTCGCGTCCCTGTACGTTCGCGGACACCACAATGCGCCGCTGACCGTTCTCGTGGCTGACCGAATTAATGCCTTTTTCGTACTCGATGTTGGCGATGCTTTCCAGCGGAATCAGGGTGCCGTCCGGCGTGTGGATCTGCGTGTTGCGGATGTTTTCCAGGTTCTCCCGGTCTTCGGCAACCGCACGCAACACCAGATCAAAGGATTTTTGGCCGTCCAGGATCTGGCTGACCACTTTGCCGCCGTACAACACTTCGAGGTCGCGGGCCACTTCGCCGGTTTGCATCCCGTAGCGCTGGATGGCAGCGCGGTCGAGGCGGATGGTCAGTTGCGGTACCAGCACCTGGCGTTCTACCTGTACGTCCACGGCACCGGGCACGGTCTCGGCGACTTCCTTGATTTGTCCGGCCAGTCCGCGCAATTCGGCCAGGTCCTCGCCAAATACTTTGATGGCCACCTGCGCCCGCACCCCGCTCAACAGGTGATCGAGGCGGTGCGAAATGGGCTGGCCGATACTGACCGATACGCCGGCCAGATTGGCCAGTTGTTTACGGATGTCGGCGACGACTTCCGCACGGGGCCGCGCTTCCGGATGCAAATCCACGTCGATTTCGGAGTTGCTCACCGGCTCCACGTGCTCGTCCAGTTCGGCGCGGCCCGTGCGGCGGGCGGTGTAGCGCACGTCGGGCACCCGCAGAATCAGTTGTTCGGCCACCGTCCCGATCTTATTGCTTTCTTCCAGCGACGTACCCGCCGGGGCGTACAGGTTAATCGTGAAACTGCCCTCGTTAAAGGGCGGCAGGAATTCCGTTCCGAAGCGGGTGACCATCAGAGCCGCTCCGACGACCAAGGCGGCGGCCGTGCCGATCACTGCCCGCGGGTGGCGGAGGCCAAAGTCCAGCACTTTCATGTCCTGCCTTTTCAGCCAACGCACCAGCGCCGATTCTTTATTTTCGCTCAGTTTCGTCCTGGTCAATAAATAAGCACAAAGCACGGGCGTAACCGTCAGCGACACCACCAACGACGCTAAAATCGACGTGATGTAGGCAATGCCCAGCGGCGCAAAAATCCGCCCTTCAATACCCTGCAGCTGGAACAAGGGCAGGAATACCAGCACCACGATAATGGTGGCGTACACAATCGAGTTGCGCACCTCGCTGCTGGCTTCGTACACGACGCGCAGGCTGTGCTTCGGGCTGCCCGAAGCCTGGTTTTCTTTCAAGCGACGAAACACATTCTCCACATCGACAATGGCGTCGTCCACCAGTTCACCGATCGCGATGGCCAGTCCGCCCAGCGTCAGCGTGTTGATACTGATGCCGAACCATTTGAAAACCAGCGCGGTGATGACCAGTGACAGCGGAATGGCGGTCAGGGTGATAACCGTGGTCCGGAAATTCAACAGGAACAGAAACAACACGATGACGACCAGAATAAAGCCGTCGCGCAGGGCATGTTCTACGTTGGTCAGGGAGTTGACAATAAAGCTTTTCTGCTGAAAAACCTGGGCGTTCAGCCGCACATCGGGTGGCAGGGACGGCTGTAATTCGGCCAAGGCCTTTTCAATATCGTCGGTCAGCGTCACGGTACTGGCGCCCGGCTGCTTCTCGACGGTCAGGATGACGGCGGGTCGGGCGTTCACCGAGGCATCACCGCGCTTGATGGCGGCTCCAAACTGTACAGTGGCGACCTGGCTGAGCAGTACGGGCGAGCCTTCGCGGTTGGCCACCACCGTCCGTTGCAAATCCTCCAGATTTTTGGAACGCCCCAGGACAGAAATGAGCACCTCCGATCCGTAGCGATTAAAAAAACTGCCCGTGGCGTTCAGGTTGGCGTTTTCGAGGGCCCGGTCGATATCCTCCAGCGTCAGGTTATATTGTTTCAGTTGGGCGGACGAGACCAGTACCTGGTATTGCAGCCGGTCGCCGCCGATCGGGATGACCTGGGCCACGCCTTTGATCGCCAGGAGCCGGCGCCGGATGGTAAAGTCGGCCAGCGTACGCAGATCCGCAGCCGTGCTTACCGTCTGACCCGTTGTGCTGTCTGCGGCGGCAGTCACGCCGACCAGCATGATCTGGCCCATGACCGACGAGATCGGCCCCATGACCGGCACAATATTGTTGGGCAGCGGCACCGTGGCCAGTTTTTCCGCTACGAGCTG
>JBKJKS010000004.1:0-6465 GCA_046597295.1 Saprospiraceae bacterium | reverse complement strand
GCACGGCTGCACTGGCCGGTACGGCGCTCGACGATGCCGTGCCTTTCAGCGAGCAGAGGCCCTCTTTGCCATAACCAAAATCGAAGGCGCCCAGGGATTTGGTCTGAATGCGCAATTTGGAGAAAGCGGGCACCGCAGCGCCGAAGAAGCGGCTGCGGTGGCCGGCACGGCGCTCGACGATGCTGTGTTTGGTACTTTATTGCTGCCCGGACCAGGAAAGGCCCGTTCGGTGGACCTTTGGCCGATATTCCACACGGGTGTACCGAACCTGGCGCCTTACCAACTGGCAACCGGCAAAAACGGCAACCCATTGGCTCCCGGCAAACCGTTTGTCAACAATTTCCTGCCGAGTCAAGGCGACATGCTGCGCCTGAACATGGCGGTGCCGGTCACGCCGCGTAACGATCCGGCCTTCAGTTCGCTCGGCCTCGTGCAGGCAGCGGTGCTGGGTCTGACCGATCCGGCCTATAACACGACTACTGATCTGCAATTCATCCCCAATATGGATGGTTTCCCCAATGGTCGCCGTCTGGAGGATGACGTTACGCGCATCGAGCTGCAAGCCGTGTCGGGTATTGTGCTGGCGGCTATTGGTCTGTGGTACGATGACTATGTGCCCGGCGGTAGCCCGGTAACGCCGCAATTGCTCAACGTGTTGACGTATTCGACCGGCGTAGAGAAGAATGACAAGAATTTCAAAGCCAATTTCCCATATGTGGCTACGCCATGGCGCGGTACGGAAGTCTCCCGTCCTGATCAACCGGGGCAGTAAATTGCTGATTTGTCCACCGTTTAAATCACCATTAATTCTTCATATAATGATGAAAAATTTTCTAACCCTCGTCTGGATGGTTGGTATCATGCTGGTAGCCTGTCTGCCAGCGGTCCAGGCATCCAGTCACCGGGAAGCGCCGCTCATCGCCGATGACCCATTGGCCGACAACGTGGACTTGTATGCGTTCCGCAGTCCGGACGATCCCAATACGGTCACCCTCATCGCCACTTTCATTCCGTTGCAACTGCCCCACGGCGGTCCGAACTACTATTTCTTCGGCGAAAACATCCGCTATGAAATACATGTGGACAATGATGCCACGAAACCTGGCGACGAAATTCTCTACCGCTTTACGTTCAAAAACGTCTACGAAGACCCGACCACCTTCTTCCGCATCCGTCTGGGACAGCAAAATCTGCGCAGCAACTATACCCTGGAGCGTTCCATGGATGGCGGTCAATCTTTCCAGATGGTGGTAAACGGCGGTTTTGTGCCCCCACCCAACATCGGCAAGCGCTCGATCGAAAGTCCGGTGGGCCTGAATACGACCTACGAGAACCTGATCAACCGGGCCATCACCAACATCGGGAACGGAGAGACTGCCTACGTGGGTTATTCCGATGATCCTTTCTTTGTTGATCTGGGCGGCATCTTCGATCTGGGTGACTCGCCGCGGCAGGAAAGCGGCCCGGTCCGCGACGGTTTGGCCTGCACCAACGTCTGCGCCATTGCTCTGAAAATTCCGATCGCCAACCTGCTGAAAGCCGGCGCACCGGCCCAGCCGGCCAACATTCTCGATCCGAACTACGTGATCGGGGTGTATGCCTCGACCAGCCGCCAGCAGATCCGCACCTTGGGCAAATACGCCCGGGTAGATTACAGTGGTCCGTGGACGCAGGTATCGCGCCTGGGTATGCCGTTGACCAACGAAGCGGTGATTCCGATCGGTTATAAAGACTACTGGAATTCCCTGTCGCCCTATGATGAAATTACGGATACCGTGTTGGATGAGTTCTTCTACAATCCGGAGCTGGCCCTGTACATGGATACCTCGTTCTTCGCCGCCGCCGTTCCGGCGTTTTCCAAACTGCGCATCCAGCGCAATTCGCTGGGTATGTTTGACTTTGGTAACACCCGCGATGGCTTGTTCGGCCTGAAAGGCAACGCGGCCCTGGCCGGCACGGCCCTCGACGATGCCGTTTTTGGCACCCTGCTGCTGCCTGGACCAGGCAAGCCGCGTTCCGTGGACCTCTGGCCTATATTCCACACCGGAGTACCCAACGTGGTGCCTTACCAGTTAGCAACCGGCAAGAATGGCAATCCATTGGCGGCGGGCAAACCGTTTATCAATAACTTCCTGCCCAATGGCGGCGATATGCTCCGCCTGAACATGGCGGTGCCGGTGACCCCGCGCAACGACCCGGCCTTCAGCTCGCTCGGACTTATCCAGGCAGCAGTGTTGGGCCTGACCGATCCGGCGTACAACGGCAGCACGGCGCTGCAATTCATCCCGAATATGGACGGTTTCCCCAATGGACGCCGCCTGGAGGATGATGTTACGCGTATTGAGCTGCAGGCCGTTGCCGGCGTCGTGCTGGCGGCCATTGGCCTGTGGTACGACGATTTCGTGCCTGCCGGTAGCCCGGTCACCCAGGATTTGCTGGATGTCCTGACGTATACCACGGGCGTGGAAGAGAACGACACGACGTTCCGAGCATCGTTCCCCTATCTCGCTACCCCCTGGGCAGGCGATGGCAAATGCGGTGGCAAAGTGGTGCAGTCCAACCTCCAGCAGCTGACCCAGCGCGGCAGTGTTATCGGCCTGCAGCCCGCCACGGCGGTGATGTCCAATTACCCGAACCCATTCGCCGATGTGACGACCATCCGGCTGCACCTGAGCGAAGCCGCGAACGTGGACCTGCGGGTGTATGACCTGACCGGTAAACTGGTGCGTTCGGTGCTCCGCGAATCCAAGCCGGCCGGCGATTATCAGATCAACCTGCCGACTGCCGATTGGGAACCGGGACGCTATGTGCTGACCGCTATCGTGAACGGCAAAATGCAGCCGAGCGTGAAATTAGTGAAGGCGCAATAGACCTGTACTTTAGAATTTCAGGGCCGCTCCCTGGACATAGCCGGTTAACCACAGCTTTGTCCTCGGGGGCGGCTTTTTTTGTGGCCCGGGCGAGCCGATTCGAACCAATGGAAATTGATCAAAACGCATCCCCCAACCCAAAATCCGCCTGCCGTTCCGTCCACCGGCCACGGGTGAAATCGGGGAAAGGTTGCGGGCTGCTGCCCGTGGCAATCGAGGCTTCGCTGAGCGGCGTGATGGCCAGCCAGGTCGCCGCATCGTACACATCGATCTGCGGACGCTGGTTACGTTTGGCGCTTTCCACGAAGTGGTGAAAAACGAAAAAGTCCATTCCGCCGTGGCCGGCGGTCTTGGCATCGGCGCCATAACGGGCCCACAGCGGGTGATCGTGGCGATCCAGCCAGGGCTGGGCTTCCTCCCAGGCATGGGCTTTGCTCCGGCCCTCCAGGTGCAGGGAGTTATGGAGGTCCATCCAGATGCCGCGGGTGCCTTGCACCCGGAAACCCAGCGAATAGGGCCGGGGCAGGCCGGTATCGTGCGAGAGCAGCAGACTTTCCCCATTGGAGGTTTTCAGTACCGTGGTCACCACGTCGCCGAGGTGGAACTCGACTGCCGCGTTCGCATGATTCGGGCCGCCCTGCGGGTGATGGACGATGTAGTCATGCAGGCCGCGGGCCTTGGAGGCCGTAGCGGTCAGGTGGGTAAAACGGTTGCCGCGATTGATGTTGGTGCACATGGCCAGCGGCCCGATACCGTGCGTCGGGTACAGGTCGCCATTGCGGTGCACCGCATGTTTGGTCCGCCATTTAGCCTCTGAAAATCCCTTTTCGCCAAATTCCACCCCGGACCCGTACGGGCTGCGGCCGTCATTGAACTTTACCCCGCGCAGGTCGTGCTGGTAGCCGCCTTCCAGGTGGATCAGTTCGCCGAAGAGACCGGCACGCACCATTTGCAGTACGGCCATCACGTCGCGGCGGTAGCACACATTTTCCAGAAACATGAGGTGCGTCCCGGTGGCTTCATGGGTATTGACCAGTTGCCAGCATTCATCGAGCGAAAAGCCGCCGCCGACTTCGGTCGCCACGTATTTCCCGGCCTGCATCGCGGCTACGCACTGCTCGGTATGCCATTCCCAGGGGCTGGCAATGACTACCGCATCGATGTTGGGGTCCGCCAGGAGGCGTCGGTAATCCCGGGGACCCTGGTCGAACACCAGGGGACGTTTCTTCCCCTGTTCGTCGATGATTTTCAGGCAGGCGGCTACCATGCCGGCATCCGGATCGGCAATGGCCAGTATTTCGCAGTCCTCCCGGCGCAGGGCCAGGTCCACGTGGTCCTGGCCCCGCAGACCGGTGCCGATGAAGCCGAGTCGAAGTTTGTCGCGGGGTTTTTCACGCGCAGCGGCGGGTGAAGCGGCGGTCCTGGCCAGGGTGGGAACGCTCAGCGCGGCGCCGGCCAGGGCAGCCTGCTGCAGGAAATCGCGGCGGTTAAGTTTGGACATGGGTGAGCGGAGGATGAAAAAGTGAGCATAGTGAGCGCCTTACATTTGCCGGTACAGGCTGATCTGGTTAATAGCCCGGACCAGATTATGGGCCGCATAGTGGGTGCTATAATAGGGGTCACCGAGTAAATAATCGGTTAAAAACCGCAGGGCCTGCATATAAGCCATCAAACGGCCCGACCAGGCGAAATGCAGTCGCTCGGTTGTCGTCAGCTCATCGGCCATTTCGCTGAGGTAACCAGCCTCCACCGCTTCATAAAAGGACGCGCGGGCATAGACTTTGGCCGGATCCGGCTCGTCCTCCCTGGCCGGCGACAGGTAGGTACGCAGCATATCGCCGACATCATCGAAAAAATAGCCCGGCATAATGGTGTCCAGGTCAATCACCGCCAGGCCGCGGTCGTGGTCGTCAAACAGCACATTGCTGATCTTGGTATCAAAATGCATCACCCGGACCCTTAGCCCCGGGCTGCGGAGCAGCTGCCGGTACTGATCGACTACGCCATTCTGCGCCAACAAATAGGCAGCCTGATCTGCGGAAGCCTGCCGGCGGTCAGGAAGGGCGTTTTTCAAAGCCGTTGTAAACTGCCGGAACCGGCTCTCCAGGTCGTGAAAGCCCGGCAAAATAACCTGCAGTTCGTGGGGGTTCAGTTCGCTGAGCCGCCGGGTGAATCCGGCAAATTGCCGGGCTGCCGCATAGGCCTGCTCGGGCGTTTCGGCCACCTCCAAGGTACGCGAGCCTTCCAGATAGGGGAACAGCCGGTAGCAGGCGCCTTGATCGGTATAAGCCATTTCTTGTCCATCGGCCGTTGGAATTGGCGCCGGAAAGTAATAATCCGGATGATGCGCCTGGAGATGGTCCGCCACCCGGCGGATGTTGCCCGCGATGGCTTCGGGCCGGGGAAAAACGCTTTGGTTAATACCCTGGAGGATGTAGCGCCGGCCATTCCGCTGATCGGTCAGGCAATACGTCGCGTTGATCAGGCCGGAGGCCAGGGGTTCCACCGAGCAATCAGCGGCGGCGAAGCGGTAGCGGGAGAGGATGGTCTGAAAATCCCAGGCACTGGGCATGTTATAGCCGGTTAAATCGTTTAAAAGTACGCTTGCTAATTGCCGGCCGTACCGGCGGTGTAATGAAAGCCTGGCAATTGCGTACGCCGGGGTTATGCGGAAGTGGAAAAGCAGAAAAACCGCTTACATTTGGCGCAGAAACCCGGTCAATACTCCTTTGTAAATTTTCAGGCACACGGCATTCCTGTCCAGTTGTTAAATAGGAATAGCGCCCTGGAAATCCGGCAACAGCACAAACACACTATTCAGTAAACTTAATAAAACACTTCTTACATGAAATCAACAGCGAAATTCCTTGTTTTTTTATGCCTGGGCCTGACGATGGCCTCTTGCGTTAGTAAAAAGAAATTCGTTGCCCTCCGCACCGAACTGGAAACAGCCAACAGGGACCTGGGCAAATGTGGCGTTAGCCTGAACGACTACATGACCCGGCTTTCTACTTGCGATCAGGAGCTCAAAGCCGCCCAAGGGACGATGAAAATGCGCCAGGAGCAGATGGATGACTTAAGAGCCCAGCTGTCGGACGCCAAATCACTACGCGACAAGCAGTTGACGCAAGTGGGCGACTTAACCGTTTTATCACAGTCGGCTAATGAAAACATCAAAGAGACTTTGATGCAATTGGAGAAAAAAGACAAGTACATTTATTTGTTGCAAGCCGCCAAAACAAAAGCCGACTCTATTAATCTGGCCTTATCGGTCAACCTGAAAGGGGCGCTCCGGGACGGTATTGAAGATAAGGACGTGGACATCAAGGTGGATAAAACGGTCGTCATGATCAATCTCTCCGACAAAATGCTTTATCAGAGCGGTAGCGCCAACCTGACCCCAAAGGCCAACGAGGTACTGGGGAAAATTGCCAAGATCATTGAAGCGAGACCCGAACTGGAAGTGATGGTGGAAGGCTACACGGATAATGTGCCGATCAAGAACAGCTGCATGGAGGACAACTGGGACCTGAGCGTTAAGCGCTCCACTTCCGTCGTGCGCTTGCTACAGAAAAATTACAACATCAATCCGAAC
>JBKJKS010000494.1:0-2504 GCA_046597295.1 Saprospiraceae bacterium | reverse complement strand
TGGGCTACGTCGGCCTGCCGCTGGCGCTGGAATTTGCCCGGCACTTTCGGGTCATCGGTTTCGATATCAACAGCAGCCGCGTGGCCCTCATGCAGCAGGGCTACGATCCCTCCCGCGAACTGGACGCCGCCGCCTTTGCTGGCGCCGATATCCGCTTTACCACCGATCCGGAAGTGCTTCGGGAGGCTCATTTTTTCGTGGTAGCCGTCCCGACCGACATCGATGAGCACAAAGTCCCCGACCTGACGCCGCTCAAAAAAGCCTCGCTGAGCGTCGGTCAGGCCTTGTCGCCCGGCGACTACGTCGTCTACGAATCCACCGTCTATCCCGGCTGCACCGAAGAAGACTGCCTGCCCATCCTCGAAGCGCAATCGGACTTGCAGTTCGGCACGGATTTCAAACTGGGCTATTCCCCCGAGCGCATCGTGCCGGGCGACAAGACGCGGCCGCTGACCAGCATCCTCAAAATTGTCTCCGGTTCCGATCCCGAAGCCCTGGAAGAGATCGCCCAGGTGTATGGTCATATTATTCAGGCCGGCGTTTACCGTGCGCCTTCGATCAAAGTGGCCGAAGCCGCCAAGGTGATCGAGAACACCCAGCGCGACCTGAACATTTCGCTGATGAACGAGCTGGCCATCATTTTCGACCGCATGGGCATCGATACCCAGGAGGTGATCGCCGCCGCCGGTACCAAGTGGAATTTCCTGAAATTCTACCCCGGCCTGGTCGGCGGCCACTGCATCGGCGTGGACCCCTACTACCTGCTCCACAAATCCGTCCAGCTGGGCTACGAACCCCAGGTCATCCTCAGCGGACGGCGGATCAACGACGGGATGCCGGCCTACATCGCCAAAAAACTGGTGCAACTGCTCATTCAGCGGGATAAAAATCCGGGTCAGGCCAAAGTCCTGGTCCTGGGTATCACTTTTAAGGAAAACGTAGCCGACATTCGCAATTCGAAAGTGGCGGCGCTGGTCCACGAGCTGCAGGACTTTTTTATCAATGTCCACATTTCCGATCCCTACGCCTCCCCCAACGAGGTGGCGCACGAGTACAAACTGACCCTGGTCGATGAAATATCCAACCAGTATGACGCCGTGGTCGTCGCGGTCGGGCATGAGGAATACCGCGCTTATGGGAACGTTTTTTTCCGGTCCATCATGGCGGAAAGGCCCATCCTGATGGACCTGAAAGCCCTGTACACCGCCGTAGATCCGGCGATTCATTACTGGCGCCTGTAAGTCGAAACACCAGTTTCGACACTGTTACGGGTGCTGTAGGTCGAAACACCAGTTTCGACATCGTTACGGGCGCTGTAGGTCGAAACACCAGTTTCGACACCGTTACGGGCGAAACTGGTGTTTCGACCTACATTGAGTGGGTGGCGAAACTGGTGTTTCGCCGTACATAATTGATAATCAACATTTTAAGCACTTGATTAGTGCCTGTTTATTTCCTGTCTTTGCCGTTGCCAACTTAAGTGCCCGCCACTTATGAAAGGCGAAGCCTTGCCGGGTGGCCCTTCAGGAGTCGGGGGTTGATCCGGCATAAATTACCCCTAAGCCCACATCACACTAAACCAACGCAACCAGCCTCCCATGTCCTTACCCATGGTTGACCTCAAAACCCAGTACCAGCGCATCAAGGCCGACATCGACCGGGAAGTGCTGGGCGTACTAGAAAGCACGATGTTCATCGGTGGTCCCCAGGTGAATGGCTTCCGGGAGCGGCTGGAACAGTACCTCGGTGTGCGGCACGTCATTCCCTGCGCCAACGGCACCGATGCCCTGCAGATCGCGATGATGGCGCTCGGACTGCAGCCCGGCGACGAAGTGATCGTTCCGGCCTTTACCTACGTGGCGACCGCCGAAGTCATTGCCCTGCTGGGCCTGACCCCGGTGATGACCGACGTGGAT
The DNA here is from genome assembly GCA_046597295.1 of Saprospiraceae bacterium. Lineage (GTDB taxonomy): Bacteria > Bacteroidota > Bacteroidia > Chitinophagales > Saprospiraceae > M3007. The sequence goes on along the minus strand of JBKJKS010000494.1, from coordinate 588 downwards.
CCGCAGACGTTCAACATCACCGCCGCCCACATCGAGCGGGCCATCACGCCAAGGACCAAAGCCATTGTCCCCGTCCACTTGTTTGGTCAGAGCGCCAATATGGAGCCGATCCTGGCCCTGGCCCGGCAGCACGATCTGTTCGTGATCGAGGACAACGCCCAGGCCATCGGTGCGGACTATACTTTTGCCGACGGCACGGTTCGCAAGGCCGGCACGCTGGGCCACTTCGGCTGCACGTCCTTCTTTCCGTCCAAAAACCTGGGCTGCTACGGCGACGGTGGTGCCCTGATGACCAATGACGACGATCTGGCCGCCGCCGCCCGGATGATCGCCAACCACGGCCAGTCGCGCCAGTACTATCATGACAAAATAGGCGTCAATTCACGGCTCGATGCCTTGCAAGCGGCCATTCTGAACGTCAAACTGGGCCACCTGGAAGCGTATAATACAGCACGCAACCGCGTCGCCGATTTCTATGACCGGGCTTTTGCGGCCATTCCGGCCTTGAAAACACCAGCCCGGCAACCAAATTCTACCCACGTTTTCCACCAGTACACCCTGCAAGTAATTAATGGCCAACGTGACGAG
>JBKJKS010000437.1:0-3115 GCA_046597295.1 Saprospiraceae bacterium | reverse complement strand
TAAAAAACAGGCCCGGAGTATTTGGAAAATCGTACGCAGCATATGGATAGTATTTTTGCGGGGGCGCAAGACCCGGGCAGGGCATAAAAAAACCGCTGCTCCTCCCGGAGATAGCGGCTCAAAAGTAAGGCCTGCATGATCAGGACTTCGCCAATACTTCTTTCGGCTTTCTGGTCTTTTGTACGCCATTTTTGGAAGCGGGTGCCACCGCCGGCTCCAGACCGATGGCAAAGACCAGTACATCGTGCATTTTATCCACGTAATGGAAGTTCAGGCCCTGGATGTACTCCTTTTCGATCTCGTTGACGTGCTTCTCATTGTCTTTGCAGAGCAGCACTTCTTTCAGCCCCGCCCGCTTGGCGGCCAGTATTTTTTCCTTAATACCGCCCACCGGCAGCACTTTACCGCGCAGCGTGATCTCGCCGGTCATGGCCAGATAAGGCTTCAGCGGCCGATTCGTGAAAGCCGACGTAATGGCCGTCAGCATGGTCACGCCCGCCGAAGGTCCGTCTTTCGGGATGGCGCCTTCGGGAATGTGGATGTGGATGTCGGTCTTGTCGAACTGCGCCGCTTCGATGCCCAGTTGTTCCGCGTGGGCTTTGATGTAGCTCAGGGCCGTGCTGGCACTTTCTTTCATCACGTCACCCAGGTTGCCGGTCAGTTGCAGCCGGCCATTGCCGGGATTGAGGCTCACCTCAATGAAGAGTATTTCGCCGCCGACCGACGTCCAGGCCAGACCAATGGCCACGCCGGGCGCCTGTTGCTCGCGATACACTTCGGCATCGTACTTGGTCGGGCCAAGGATGTCGTGCAGGTGTTCCGGTTTGATCAGCAGTTCGTAGGCCTCTTCCATGGCGACGCGCTTGGCAGCGTAACGCATGATGGAACCGATCTCGCGGTGCAGGCTGCGCACCCCACTTTCCGCGGTATAGCTTTGGATCAATTTCAACAGGGCCCGGTCGGCGATCTTCACCTGGGGCGGCTTTAAACCATGCTCTTTGCGCTGCTCGGGCACCAGGTGCCTTCTGGCAATCTCGACTTTTTCTTCCAGCGAATAGCCGGCTACTTCGATGATCTCCATACGGTCCAGCAAGGCCGGTTGGATGGTCGACAGGGAGTTCGCCGTAGCGATGAAGAGCACCTTGGACAGGTCGTACTCCAGTTCCAGGTAGTTGTCCTGAAACGTTTTATTTTGCTCCGGATCGAGCACTTCCAATAAGGCGGAAGAGGGATCGCCGCGAAAATCCTTGCCCACCTTATCAATTTCATCGAGAATGAAAACCGGATTGCCAGCCTTGGCTTTTTTGAGCGACTGCACAATACGGCCCGGCATAGCGCCGATGTAGGTCTTGCGGTGGCCGCGTATTTCCGCTTCATCGTGCAGGCCGCCCAGGCTCATCCGCACGTATTTGCGTTTGAGCGCCCGGGCGATGCTGCTACCCAGGGAGGTTTTGCCGACGCCAGGCGGGCCGACCAGACACAGGATGGGGGCTTTCATATCACCCTTCAGCTTCAGCACGGCCAGGTGTTCCAGGATGCGCTCTTTCACCTTGGTCAGTCCGTAGTGATCCCGGTCCAGCACATTTTTGACTTTTTTCAGGTCAAAATTATCCTTCGTAAAGTCCTGCCAGGGCAGGTCGAGCAGCGTTTCCACGTAGGTGAGGCCAATCGCGTATTCGGCCATTTGGGGGTTGACGCGACGCAGTTTATTCAGTTCCCGGGCAAAAGCATCCTGCACGTTTTTAGGCCATTTCTTCTTGGCTGCCCGGCGCAGCAGTTCATTGACTTCGTCTTCCTGCGGATTCTGGCCCAGTTCTTCCTGGATGGTCTTTAGCTGTTGGCTGAGGAAGTAATCGCGCTGCTGTTTCTCAATGTCCGTCCGGACCTTCGACTCAATCTGGTCTTTGAGTTCCAGCAGTTGGAGTTCGCCGTCCATATAGTGCAAAATGGCGCTGGCTTTTTCCTTCAGGTTGTTGATCTCCAGAATTTCCTGCTTCTCGTTGACCTTAATACCCAGGTTGGAGGCGATGAAGTTGAGCAGAAAGTTCTCATTGTTGATGTTTTTCAACATCACGACGGCTTCGGAGGGAATTTGCGGCGACAGTTCGATGATCTGCTTGGCGGCATCGCGCACACTGCTAATGAGGGCGCGAAATTCCAGCTTATTGCGGGGATGTTCGTATTCCAGGGTACTGATCTGGCCCAGCATGTAGGGATCTTCGTGGGTCATCTCGTCGAGATGAAAGCGCTTGCGTCCCTGCAGAATAGCCGTCGTGGTGCCATCGGGCATTTTCAGCAGCTTCAGAATACGGGCAATGGTGCCTACGCGGTACAGGTCACGGGCAGAAGGATTTTCAATCTTCAGGTCTTTCTGCGAAAGCACCCCAATGAAACGGTTCTCTTCGTAGGCTTTCTGGACGGCCCGGATGCTTTTATCCCGCCCGACGGTGATGGGCGTAACGATGCCAGGATACAACACCGTGTTTTTCAGGGGCAAAATGGGTATCGAGTCCGGGAATACCTCACCCGCCTTGGCCTCCTCGTCCTCTTCCAAGGAGAAGAGCGGTATAAAATCCGGCTCATCATCGGATTGTTGGGACATCAACCAGTTTTCAAACATAGTCATCGAATTTCAAGAGATGCAGCAGGATTAAGGCTTCAAAGGGGCAAAAATATCAGGTACTCCCTTCGGAAGATAAAACGTACCGGTCTCGGTTGGGTGCAAACATTGTGACTTTTGGCGAAACAGGCTCTGAAAATAGCAGTTTGTGTCAAACTGGCATCAAAAATACCGATTCGTGCAGTAGGGTGCAGGGGCAAATAATTTGCCAGCCCCGCAATTAGAGTTATTTGGCAGATAAATCTCCAACGCGAACGACAAAAAGGCAGTTGTTTAAATGGCGGATTTTCTTTATGTTTGGGTCCGGTATTCTACCTCTTCCTGCTTCCTGTTTACAAAAAACTTCCCCCATGCCACCCTCCTTTGCCTTGCCCACCTTGCCCGAGATCGTCCGGGGTTTCCTGCATCTAGCCTACCCCCAACTATGCGTCGCCTGCGCGGTGGATGTACCCGCCGGGTCCGCCTGCTTTTGCCTGTCCTGTCGGGTAAAACTCG
>JBKJKS010000375.1:0-17999 GCA_046597295.1 Saprospiraceae bacterium | reverse complement strand
GGTGCCGATGAAAGGGTTGACAAAATTCAATTGGCCAAAGGTCGGCAGGCAATGGCTGCTGAGGGCAAGGAGCAGACCGAACAGGCGGAAAAAGCGCATAGTCTTTCAAGTAATAAGTATCAAGGCATTAGACTTTTGACCGAATCATTGATTTTCAACGTCTAAAGTCCATTGTCAAATGTCAAATAATTTTGTCCACGTACTTATGCTTCAAAAGTAGCACTATATCCACCATGAAAAAACGGCCGCCTTAGCGTTCGCAGGAAATGACGATGGCTGGCGGAAGATTGAGCAGCACGAAATCCAGGTGGGCATTGCACAGCCGCTAAAATACCCGGGCCACCACAGGGAAAAGCATGGCGCTGCTCAGGCATCGAAACTTACCACCACCCGTTGGGTCTTCGGGTGCGACTGGCAGGTGAGCACATAGCCGGCAGCGACTTCGTCGGGTTCGAGGCCGTAGTTCACGTCCATCTCCACCTGGCCTTCCAGGATCCTGGCTTTGCAGGTCGAACAGACGCCGCCCTTGCAGGAAAAAGGCAGGTCCGCGCCGGCGCGCATGGCGGCGTCCAGCAGGGTGCTGCCGTCGGAAGGCAAGAGGAAGTCGAATTGGGTGCCATCCTGAATAACGGTGACAGAGGCATCGAAGGCGCTCAGCGATGCAGCGGAGCGGGCCGTCTGCGCTTTCCGGCGGCTACCTGCCGTGGTAAATAGTTCGAAATGAATTTTTTGCGCCGGTACTTCCAGGCTGTCCAAGACGCTTTTTATTTCAAAAACCATCTCTTCCGGCCCACACAGGAAGAAGGCATCTACGTCGGCCGGGCGAAACAGCAGGCGGGCGTAGGCGCGGCATTTATCGCCGCTGAGGCGTCCATAGAACAGCTCGCTGCCCAGCGATTCACGGCTCAGCACATGGTGCACCGCCAGCCGGTCGGGATAAAGATTCTTGAGTGCTTCCAGTTGCTCCCGGAACACAATATGATCGAAACCGCGGTTGCCGTAGAAGAGCAGAAACCTGCTCCGCGGCTCCTGTACCAGCGTGGTTTTCAGAATGCTCATGATGGGGGTGATGCCGCTGCCGGCCGCGAAACCGACGTACAGGCGCGCTAATTCCGGCGCCAGAGACGTAAAAAAGCGGCCCTGCGGCGGCATGACCTCCAGCACGTCCCCGGCGCGCAGCTGCTCATTAGCATAGGCGCTGAACAAGCCTTCGTCCACCCGTTTAATGGCTACGCGTAGATCCTGCTCATGAGTGCCCGTGCAGATGGAATACGAGCGGCGCAGCTCTTCGCCGCCCAGCCGGGTACGCAACGTCAGGTACTGCCCCTGGATGAAGCGAAAGGTTTGGCGCAACGACTCGGGTACCTCAAAGGCGACCGATACGGTGTCGGCGGTCTCGCGGCGCAGTTCGCGCACCCGCAGGGGGTAAAAGCTGGTGGACATTGCTGTTGAATGTGGCCAATTTGCAAATGTGGTCAATATGTTAATGTGCCCGTTTCGCAATGATGCAGCCTTGCCAGATCTTCCTTCCGGGAACCAATCAAGATCGGCTCCGGTTTCCGAATCAAAACACAAAAAGTGTATTCCGGATGTACGGAATACACTTTTTGGAAAGCCTGACCTGCACGTCTGCGAAACACCTGAAGTTCCACAGACCCATCAGGTTGCGCTTTGCTTTTTTGCCTTTTGCTTTTTTAGGCTGCGGCGACGGCGGCAGCCAGGTGGTTCACGTGGCGCATCAAACCGCTTTTCAGGTTGGCCGCCTTGTTGCGGTGGATATTGCCACGCTTCGCCAAGCGGTCGATCATGCTAACCACTTTCGGCAGAAACTTTTCCGCTTCAGCTTTATCTTTCAGGTCGCGCAGGTTCTTAATAGCAGTACGGGCCGTTTTCTTGTAATAACGGTTTTGCAGGCGGCGCTTTTCGGTTTGGCGGATGCGCTTGAGTGCAGAACGATGGTGAGCCATATTTACAATGTATAAAGGTACAGGTGTTTGAAAAAAAGTCGGTTTCCCTTTTGGGCGGGCAAAGGTAGCGTATCCGGCGGGAAAAAGAAAAGTACACGGAAAATTTTTATTTGTTTATCCCATACTCATTTTCCATTACAGCGTTTATGCATCGAAAAATAAACCGCTCCGCCCAAGATTTTCCCGAAAAAAGACCCCTGTGCTTGCAGGGGTGTTATTTTTGCACAATGAAAGATGATTCTCCGGTGTTTAACGCCCATCCGCAATATATTGATTCGATGTACCAGTCCTGGCAGGCCGATCCGCAGTCGGTAGAGCAGGATTGGGCGGCTTTTTTCCGCGGCTTCGATTTCTCGCTGCAATCCGGCAACGGCAGTAGTAACGGCCACGCCGGCTCTGCCGGCAGCCCGGTGGCCGCCGAGCAGCTGCAGAAGGAATTTGCCGTGATCGGCCTGATCCACGGTTACCGCGACCGCGGTCATACGCTCTCCACCACCAATCCGCTCAAACCCCGTAAAGACCGCCGGCCGCGGCTGACGCTGGCCGACTACGGCCTGACCGACGCCGATCTGGACCTAAGCTTTGCCGCCGGCTTCGAACTCGAGATGCCCAATGCCCCGCTGCGCGACATCGTGGCCCGGCTGCAGGCCATTTACTGCGGCAATATCGGTTTCGAGAGCACCCACGTGTTCGATAAAGGCAAGCGGCAGTGGCTGCGCGAACGTATTGAACACCGCAATCTGGCCCCTGATTTTGGTTTTTCGGTGGAAAAAAAGAAGCGCATTTTTGAGAAAATAAACGGCGCGGTCGGCTTCGAACAGTTCCTGGCGACCAAATTTGTTGGTCAGAAACGCTTCGGCCTCGAAGGGGGCGAAGCTACCATCCCCGCACTGGATGCCATTATCAATCAAGCCGCCGAGGGCGAAGTACCGGTGGAGGAAGTGGTGATCGGCATGGCCCACCGGGGCCGCCTGAACGTACTGTGCAACGTGGTCGGCAAGACCTACGAGCAGATCTTCAGTGCCTTCGAGTCCAAGACCATCCCCGACCAGAGCTATGGCTCCGGCGACGTGAAGTACCACCAGGGTTACTCCTCGCAGACACAGACCGCCAATGGCCGGACGGTGTACGTCAAGCTGCTGCCCAATCCCAGCCATCTGGAAGCCGTGAATCCGGTGGTCGAAGGTTTCTGTCGCGCCAAACTCGACATCCTGTACGGCAGCATGTACGACCGCGTGCTGCCGATCCTGATCCACGGCGACGCGGCGGTGGCCGGTCAGGGCATCGTGTACGAAGTAACGCAGATGATGGATCTGAAAGGCTTCAGCACCGGCGGTACCGTGCACCTGGTCATCAATAACCAGATCGGCTTCACCACCGACTGGGAAGATGCGCGGTCCAGCACCTACTGCACCAGCATCGCCGAGGTGGTGCAGGCCCCCGTTTTTCACGTCAATGGCGACGATCCCGAAGCGGTGGTGTATGCCGTGGAGCTGGCCACCGAATTCCGGCAGGTCTTTAACACCGATGTATTCATCGACCTGGTCTGCTACCGGCGCAACGGCCACAATGAGAGCGACGAACCACGCTTTACGCAGCCGGCGCTGTGGAAGATCATTGAAAACCACGCCGACCTGCGCAAGATTTACTTCGACCGGCTGGTGGCGCGGGGCGATCTGGATGAAGCGCTGGCGCTTAACATGGAAAGCGCTTTCAAAGCCGACCTGCAGGCTCGCCTGGAGGACGCGCGCCAACATCCCCTGCCTTATACCTACCAGGAACCGGAACTGGCCTGGAAGGCCTTGAAAAAAACGGTCGACGACCAGGATTTCCAGGAAAGTCCGGAAACGGGTGTTCCCCGCGCGGTGATCGACCGGGTGCTCCAGCACCTGCTCGCTTTTCCGGAGGGGTTCAAGCCCTTGCCACAGATCGCCAAATTGACCGAAGGTAAAAGGCAACTGGTCGGCACGGGAAAAATTGACTGGCAGCTCGGCGAATTGCTGGCCTATGGCAGCCTGTTGCTGGAAGGACGCGATGTGCGCATGAGTGGCCAGGACGTCAAACGCGGCACCTTCAGCCACCGCCACGCCTGCATCATCGATGGGGAGAGTTTTCTGGAGGTCAATCGCCTGGATGGCCTGAGCGAAAAGCAGGGCAAATTCCGCATTTTCAATTCCCTGCTCAGCGAATACGCGGTGCTGGGCTACGAATACGGCTATTCGCTGGCGACACCCGATGCGTTGGTGCTCTGGGAAGCCCAGTTCGGCGATTTTGTAAACGGCGCCGGGACCATCATCGACCAGTTTATTTTTGCCGGAGAAAGTAAATGGGGCCGCATGAGCGGCCTGGTCATGCTGTTGCCCCATGGCTATGAAGGCCAGGGCCCGGAGCACTCCTCGGCGCGTTTCGAGCGCTTCCTGCAAGGCTGTGCCGAGAACAATGTGACGGTGGCCAACGTGACTTCCGCCGCAAACTTTTTCCACCTGCTGCGCCGCCAACTGGCCCGTCCATTCCGCAAACCGCTGGTGGTGATGTCGCCCAAATCGGGTCTGCGGGCGCCCTATAACCTGGCAGATATTACCGAACTGGAGACCGGTACCCGCTTTCAGGAAATTCTGGACGACCGGCAGGCCGATCCTAAAAAAGTGAAACGCGTACTGCTGTGCACCGGCAAGGTGTACTATGACCTGCTCAAGCGCCAGCAGGATGAGCAGCGCAGCGACATCGCCCTGGTGCGGCTGGAACAAATTTACCCGTTCCCGAGAGTGCAGTTTGAGGCGCTGCTGAAACGCTATGGCCAGGCCGATCTTTTTTGGGTACAGGAAGAACCGGCCAATATGGGCGCCTGGAGCTACCTGGCTACCCACCATACCGACTACCATTGGCGGTTGGTCAGCCGCCCGGCCTCCGCCTCGCCGGCCACCGGCTTTCTGAAAAAGCACGAACAGGAGCAGCTGGAGATCGTGGATCGGGCCTTTGGGAAATAGATTTTTTCAGATGATTTACACACCGGGGCCCTCCCGAATCTTCGGGGCGGCCCCGGTTGTTTCAAAATGCGGATGAAAATTGCTTATTTCACCCTTCATTTGGCAGCGGCTATGACTTGGATGGAAGCTGCGTAACCCGTAAATCGTTCGACTCATGCCTATTTCCCGTCGCCAGCTCCTCAAAACCCTCAGCGCCGCCACGGGAACCGCCCTGCTCGGCGGCTTTCCCAAAGGATTGGATAGCCGTATTCCCTACCTCGGCCAAGCGGAGCACCCTTTGTTTCGCGCACCCGATAAACCGATCACCGCGATTACCCTGGGCGCCGGCGCACGTGGCAATGTCTATGGCGATTACGCAGTTGAGTACCCCGGCGAACTGGATATTGTGGGGGTAGCGGAGCCGAAGGCATTACGCAACGAACGGTATAGTCATAAGCATAATATTGCCGAAACGCAGCGTTTCACTACCTGGGAGCAGGTCTTCGAGCGTCCTAAATTTGCCGACGCCGTACTCATCACCACGCCGGACAATTTGCACTACGGCCCCTGTATGGCTGCTTTGAAAGCCGGTTATGACGTGCTGCTGGAAAAACCCATTTCGCCGAGCGAAAAGGAGTGCCGGGATATTCTGGCTTTAGTGAAACAAACCGGGCGAATAGTAGCCGTGTGTCATGTATTGCGGTACGCCCCTTATTTCGTTCGCCTGCACGAGTTGATTCACAGCGGCGCCATCGGCGAGCTGGTCAGTATTCAGCACTTCGAACCGATCGAGCATGTGCACATGAGCCACAGTTATGTCCGCGGCAATTGGCATGACCGCCATGCGACGACGCCCATTATTCTGGCTAAAAGTTGCCATGATCTCGATATCCTGCGCTGGCTGGTCGGTAAGCCTTGCCAGAAAATAGTGGCGATGGGCGGGCTGCACTGGTTCCGGGCGGAAAATGCGCCCGCCGGCAGTACGCCGCGTTGTATGGATGGCTGTGCCGTGGAAGCCAGCTGCCCGTATTCCGCCCTGAAAATCTATTACCGGGAACGGGGCTGGCTACAGGTATTCGATCTGCCGGAAGAAAAAGCAAAGCAGGGCGACGCTATTCTGGAGTATTTGCGAACCACCAATTATGGCCGTTGCGTATACAAAATGGATAACAACCAGGAGGACCATTACATTTCCTCCATGCAGTTTGAAGGCGGTGTAACGGCCAGTTTTTCGATGGAAGCCCATACCTCCTACGCTGGACGGCGTACCCGGATCATGGGCAGCATGGGCGATGTGGTGGGCGATATGGAGACGTTTACTGCGACTGATTTCCGCAGCGGCAAATCAACGGTCTACGACCTGAGCAGCGGGGATGGACATGGCGGAGGTGACTGGCGACTGGTGCGCAACTGGATACAGGCGATCAGCCAGCGCAATCCCGATCTGCTTACGTCCACCATCGATGCCTCTATTGAAAGTCACCTGATGGGATTTATGGCCGAACAGAGCCGGATTTCCAGCCGGATCGAATCGGTGCGTTTATAGCGTTGACGGAAATTCTGTTGCCGGCTTGATGCGGTGACGCAGACCAGCAACGGCCTTGCGAAGACCACCCAGAACCCCAACGCGGGCCTTGGGAATGATCTGTTGCACGGACATGTCCGCCTGCCCATTGCGCGCACCTTTGACCAGGTGAAGCAGACGGGGAACATTGCGGACCAGCATGGGTGCTGCGATCTGTGCGGCAATGCTGATGAGCGGGTGCCGGATGACGCGTGGCAGCATGGTGAGGGCCAGCCGCGTCGTTTGCGTTGCGAAGTTGTTGTCCCGAAAGCTATCCGCCGCGTCGCTGATGACCTGCTTGGCTAAGGCCAGTGGTTTTAAGGAGGACTTTATATCCACCACATCATTATGGATCAATTGCTTCTGCCGGTCGAGATGGGCCAGGAGGCGTTCCCGCTCAGCCCGGTATTTAGGAAGGGATTTCATTTATTTCGTCGTCTTTAATGGCTTCAAGTACCGAGTTGCTGACTATGGTACGAATATAATTGCGGGCAAAAAGATTGACCAGGATCAGGAGTACAATAAATATACCGGCTATAATGAAATAACCCGCTGCCGGATTATCCAGCCACCGTCCTAAAGAAATGGCGGCGCCAATGCTGGCAAAAATGAGTACGATGCTGCCAAAAAGCACCATCATCAGGCCGGATACGATGCCCGTTACCGCGTTCAGGCCTTTCTCCGTCAGTTGGAGCAGGAAAAGATCCCAACGGGTATCGAGGTACTCGATAATGTGTACGGATAGTTCCCCTAAACGGGAGCGCGATTCGTTATTAATAATTTCCATATTCAAAAATAAAAAAGTCGGGAGGAGCAGATAAACAGGAAATGATGCGACTCACTCTGCTTAGTACCTGCGCCTCCCGAACGGTCATTGAAAAACCACCGCCGGCCCGATTACTGGCAAAGGCTCATAGAGACTAAACCTGAAAGCAATGGCGGTCGGTGGCAGGAAATCTAGGATATCCGGTCTTTCACGTCGTTGGCGGCACGTTTAGCCTGGTCAGCGCCCGTATTAAAGGCATTTTCGGCTCTGTTTCCCATGTTTCTGGCGTGGTCGGCGGCCCGGTCAGCGGCATCTTCTACTTTGTTGGCGGCACGATCGGCCATGTTGCCGGCCTTATTGGCCATGCGATTGGCAGCATTACCGGCTTCGTCGGCGGCATCTTCGGCCTTATTCTTGGCTGATTTCCACCAGCGTTTGCCGTTTTGCAGAATATGTCCGATAAAATCATCCAGTTCGTCGGCGGCTACACCGGCGCCGTCTTTGGCTTTGCCCTTGAGCTCGTACCAGGAGTTTTTACCCTGCGCAATGAGTTCGTTGACCTGCTCGGCAGACATGTTACTGGCCTTGCGAATCTTTTGGCGGGTTTCTTTGCCCGATTGCGGGGCAAGGAGCAAACCTACGGCAGCACCTACGGCGGCACCACCCAATATGGCGGAAAGCAAATTTTTGTTAGACATGGTGTTAAGAAATTTTCGGTTAGTTAATAATTGTTTCACCACCTGTCCGCTAAGAAATCTATGCCAGTACTCCCGGACATACTCCCCTGCGCAACTGTACACGCTTAGCGGACAAGTTTGCGCAAAGATGGGGAAAAATTGCCCCAAAGGACCTTGTTATACGTGTGGAACGAACATTTAGGATAGTTTCAGAATAAAAAGATCGCGTGAGATCCACACTATGAATGCACTTCGTTCCCCATACCAACAACTTATTCCAAAAAAAATGGACTTTGAACGCACACTACTGATCATAGACGATGAAGTAGATGTTTGCAGGCTGCTACGCCGTGCTTTGCTGAAGCACTTCCGGAAGGTTGAATTTGCGCATACGCTCACCGACGGCTATGCTTTGGCCGCCACCTTTCAACCTGATGTGGTGCTGTTGGATAACAATCTTCCGGATGGCTATGGTCTGGAGCACATTGCAGAATTTAAGATCGCCGGCAAGCCGGCCCGGGTCGTGATGCTGAGTGCCATGGATATTCGTCAGGAAGCGATGGATGCCGGTGCGGACGAATTCATTGGCAAGCCAGTGGATGTGCAGGCCTTGGCCGCCATCGCCTGATCCGCTTGCTTCCTGCCTTTCGGCTTCCATCCCGAACATATTCCAGCCAGGATGTGTTCGGGATTTTTTATGTCCGGTTACCAGGCTGTAATTGCTTCCTACCTATTAGTGGCTTGGATGACATGAAAAAAGCCCACCAATGCAGTGCATTGGCGGGCTCAAAAACAAAATTATAAGCCTTCGTAAAGGTTGTAATTGGTGCAATTTAGAATTCGTAACCGGCGGTCAGGCTCAGGCCGCGGTGGCGACGGAAAGGCTTATCATCATTCGAATTCAAGGCATCTCCGTCACTTACGTTGTTGAGACCCACCGTGTAGCGCAGATCAAAAACAATGGAGCTGATTTTCACACCACCACCAAAGGATACACCATAGTCGATGCGCTTGGCGCGCTCACCGGCGGTGCTGTTGTCGAAGACGAAGTCATCCTCCCGGTCGGTCGAGTTACCCAGCAGAGTCGTGGTGGTGGCCACCTTTCCACCCAGAGCAAGACCAATATACGGACCCGCCAGGAAATAGAAGCCCGGGCCGCCATCTTCGTCGTAAAACTTCAGTTTAGCCAGTACGGGTACATCGACGTAGTTGTAGTAGTAGCGATTCTCCACCTTGTTGTTATCATCCAGCTTGTAAGTAGCTTTGCCGCCTTTTTGTACAAACAGGATTTCCGGTTGAATGGTGAAGAAGTCGGAAAGTCCCAGATCGAAGGTCAAACCGCCGACAAAACCGACGACGGAATTCTTCGTATAGTCCGAATAATCACCATCGCTTTCGTTCTGGGAGGTAGAGGCTAGGTTTACACCGGCTTTAATGCCAATTTGGGCGAAAGAAGACGGTAAGAAGGCTGCACATACGAAGGCAGCAAGTAGAAAAAACGATTTTGCGTTCATAATAAAGGGTGTTGGTTGGTTAAAAAAAAGATCTTTCGTGTGTAGGTTCCTCCGGCGAATACTGTTCAGACACGGCGCGCTCATAAGCATCCTCCAGCTTTCGTTCAGCCTTGGCCAGCAGGTTATCAAAACGCTTGATGAGCATAGCGCGCAGCATCGCGCGGGTTTGATGTCCGGTTTGCGGCGCAAGCAGCGAGATGACAGCACCGCCAATAGCGGCACCGACGGCAATAGCGAGGACTGTTTTAATTGTGGGCATGGTTTTGAAATGCTTTGATGCGTAAAAAATAAACTGAACAATCGAAACGAGACCTGAAGAGGTTGGACAATTGTGTTGTTCGCAGTCTGGTTAAAAGAAACCGTCAGCACTTGGACCACAGAAAATACTGCGCCACCTGTGGATTAACAATCGCTTACCAAAAAATGTGGAATCATTGCCTCGTTAGTGTGGAATTATGGGGCTACCAGCAGTTTTCGATGAACAACGACCTTCTTGCAGCCCAAAACTTTACTCCCGCCCTGCTGTCCTGGGCGGCTACCCGGCAGCGGCCCATGCCCTGGAAAGGCGAAAGCGATCCTTATCGCATCTGGCTATCGGAAATTATTTTGCAGCAGACCCGCGTAGAGCAGGGCTGGCCCTATTACCTCCGTTTTGTGGAGGCCTACCCGACCGTACGTCACCTGGCCGACGCGCCGAACGATGCCGTCATGAAACTTTGGGAAGGCCTCGGCTACTATTCCCGCGCCCGCAATCTGCACGCTACGGCCAAAGCAGTAGCCTATACGCTGGGTGGCCGGTTTCCCGATTCCTACGCCGGCCTGCTGACGCTGAAAGGGGTGGGGGAATATACGGCCGCCGCTATTGCTTCTTTCGCTTACCAGCTGCCCCATGCCGTGCTCGATGGCAATGTTTACCGGGTACTGGCCCGCTACTTCGGGCTGGAAACACCGACCGATTCGCCGGCCGCCAAACGGGAATTCACCGCTCTGGCCAATCGGTTGCTCGATCCGGCCCGGCCGGCGGCCTTTAACCAGGCCATGATGGATTTTGGCGCTACGGTCTGCACCCCCGCCCGGCCGCTTTGTGCCGCTTGTCCGTTCCAGCAGGACTGTATGGCCTACCAAACGGGCAGGGTAGAAGAGTTGCCCCGCAAAGCGAAGCAAGCCGCCCGAAAAAACCGCTTCTTCCTGTATGCGGTGTTCCTGCACCAGGACCATACGTTCGTCCGGCAGCGCCTGGAGCGGGATATCTGGCAAAATCTGTACGAATTTCCCCTGCTGGAGGTAGACGCTTTGCCGGCAGATTTCGGGGAATTGCCCGCGTTGCTGCTGCAGCACTGGTTTCCCGGCGGTGCGCCGGCCGGCCTGGCGGCGACCGTTATCTCCCAGCCCTTTCGACAAACGCTGACCCATCGGCAGATCACCGCCGTTTTCTGCGAATTCCAGCTGCCGGATGCCCTGCCCGCCGATTTTTTTCAGGCCCCCCCCTTTGCCGGCTGGTATCGGCTTTCGCGGGCGGAACTGAAAAAAAATATCGCCGTTCCACGGGTAATTGATTGGTATTTGCAGGATATAAGCTTAACTTTAAGGCTTTAAATGACTGCCCTTTTGACCTGAAAATCTGTGCGGAAAAACTGGAAATTTTTTTTCTCCGTCAACAGTTTTCACCTATTAAATCACACATTTTACCATGATTAACAAAGTCACGTTGATTGGCAATCTCGGCGGAGATCCCGAGATTCGTCACCTCGAAGGCGGCAACTCGGTTGGCCGTTTTTCGCTCGCTACGAACGAAAACTACAAGGACAAAGAAGGGAACTGGCAGACGCGTACCGAATGGCACAATGTGGTCGTTTGGCGCGAGGACGCCGACCGGGCCGAGAAGAACCTGAAAAAAGGTATGATGGTCTTTGTGGAGGGGAAAATCTCCTACCGCAAGTACACCGACAAGGAAGGCGTGGAGCGCAATACCACGGATATCGTCGCCAACACGTTCCGCCTCCTCGAGAAGCGGGAGGGTGGTGCCGGCGGTAATAACGACAGCCGCTTTCCTTCGACCGAGCCGACGGCGAAAACCAACAGCCCGATGCCCACGGCCGACGTCACCGCCGGCGGTGATGATGACCTGCCCTTCTGAACATTCACTCACTAGTCTAAAGATCAACCTGAGCCGGCTCCAAGTCGGCTCAGGTTTTTATTTTTCATTCCTTATGCGCCACTTTTTAATGGGCAGTGTGCTGACCCTGCTCACCCTGCTGACCGCCTGCCGGGGGAACGGCCAGCGCGACATCCGCGACTACTACTTTCCGACTAAAGATCTCTATAGCGGTCTGGTCTATCACTACGCCCTGACGCAGAACGGCAGCCCGGTGGAGGAGTACTGGTACTACCGCTCCATCCTGCGCGACAGCGGCCTGTTCCTGACCGCCACCAACTACGACCGTTTTTTTCAAATCAATCAGCTGGCCACTGAAAAAATATTCGCGAACGGCGCAGTGACCCGCGACTACTTCCTGTACGAGCCGGATACGGCGACGGGCACGGTGCGGCAGATCCGCGCCACGGTGGAATCGGCCAACGTCTTCCCCTTCCGCGTCACGGATTCGCTGGGCATTTTTCTTTTTCGCCTGCACTACGCGCCTGCCAATGACACCGCCGCGAAAATCTACCTCATTCGCAACCGCCGTTTTCTGGGCGATGGGCCCGACTTCGAATTACAGGGCCAGCCATATCCCTGCATCCGTTTCGGCTTGCAGGAAGCGATCGGCAACGAACAGGAAGGCGCTTCGGAAGTGGTGGGTACCGGTGAGGAATGGTACGCACGCGGTATCGGGCTGGTGTACAGCCGCAAGACCTTTGGAAACTACCGCCTGGAAGCGCGGCTGAAAGACCGCTTTCCGATGCAGGAGCTGGAGCGTCGGGCGGGGAAGCACTTCGGGGTGGAATGAGGGCTAGATGCGTTTACTAAACTTTTAGAGTTTAGTAAACGCGGCTCCAACGCAGCGCTATTCCAGCCCCGCCAGCTGCACGGCAATTTCCCCCGCCAGCCGCGCATTGTTGCACACCAGTTCAATATTGGCCGCCAAACTTTTACCACCCGTCAGGGCTTCCATGCTGGTCAGCAGATAGGGCGTGATTGCCTTGCCACGGATCTGCGCGCGCTCCGCCTCGGCCAGCGCTTCCGTAATGGCCCGTTCCATGCTCTCCGGGTCGAGCTGATGCTCGGCCGGCACCGGGTTCGCGATCAGCACCCCGCCCGCCAGGCCCATCGCCCATTTGGCCGCCAGCAGCTGGGCAATCTCTGCCGCGCTCTCCACCCGGTAGTCCAGCCCGAATCCGCTGCGACGGGTATAAAAGGCTGGAAATTCTTCGGTTTGGTACCCCAGCACGGGCACCCCCTGGGTCTCCAGATACTCCAGGGTAAGACCCAGATCGAGGATGCTCTTGGCACCGGCACAGACCACTGCCACAGCGCTGCGGGCCAGCTCGGGCAGGTCGGCGGAAATATCCATCGTCGTCGCGGCGCCCCGGTGTACGCCGCCGATGCCGCCCGTGGCGAACACCCGGATGCCCGCCAGCTGCGCGATGATCAGCGTAGCGGCCACTGTGGTCGCCCCGTCCAGGCCACGGCTGACCAGGTAGGGCAGATCGCGGCGGCTGGCTTTCGGAATGCCGGGACCGGTACGTCCCAGCCGTTCCAGTTCATCGGGCAGCAGCCCGGCACGCAGCCGGCCGTCCAGAATGGCGCAGGTGGCCGGCACTGCTCCGGCTGCCCGCACGATGCTTTCGACCCGCCGGGCGGTGTCCACATTCCGGGGGTAGGGCATGCCGTGGGTGATGATGGTGCTTTCCAGGGCCACCACCGGACGGCGGTCTTCGAGGGCCGCCCGGACTTCCGGCGTAAGCGACAAATGTTTATTTTTCATCAAAAAAATTTTCCAGCCTAAAGATTGTGTTTTTGCAAGCCACAAAATTACCTTTGCCGCCGCTTTTAGAAAAGCGAGGCCTCCTTAGCTCAGTTGGTTAGAGCGGCGGACTGTTAATCCGTAGGTCAAAGGTTCAAGTCCTTTAGGAGGCGCTGAAAGCCATCGCATATGCGGTGGCTTTTTCTTTTTGCGTCATTCACTTTTTAGCCTAATGATCTGATCATGAGTATAGTAGCCGTTGGCACCGTCGCTTTTGACGACATCGAAACCCCCACCGGGCGCGCGGAAAAAGTAGTCGGTGGCGCCTGTACCTACATCGCCCTGTCGGCTTCCTACTTTACCCGGCCGGTGAATATCGTGTCGGTGATCGGCGATGATTTTCCCACGGAAACGCTCGATATGCTGCGCAGCCGCGGCGCCGACCTGGAAGGCCTGCAGATCCGGCCCGGGGAAAAGTCCTTTTTCTGGGCGGGCCGCTACCACAGCAACATGAACAGCCGCGACACGCTGGATACCCAGCTCAACGTGCTGGCGACCTTCGATCCGGTGCTGCCAGCCCGCTACCGCGAAACCGACTTCCTGATGCTGGGCAACCTCACGCCCCAGGTCCAGCTGCAGGTGCTGGCCCAGCTGGACCGCCGTCCGAAACTGATCGTGCTGGATACGATGAACTTCTGGATGGATGTGGCCCTGGACGATCTGAAACGGGTACTTCAACAGGTGGATGTGCTGACCATCAACGACGAAGAAGCCCGCCAGTTATCCGGCCAGCACTCGCTGCTGCGGGCAGCGGAAGTCATCCACGCTATGGGACCCAAGTACCTGATCATCAAGAAAGGCGAACACGGCGCCCTGCTTTTTAGCGGCCTGGAAAAATTCTATGCCCCCGCGCTGCCCCTCGCCGAAGTGGTGGACCCAACCGGAGCGGGCGACACCTTTGCCGGCGGATTCATCGGCTACTTGGCCCAGACCGGCGACGTCAGCTACGCCAATATGAAACGCGCCGTCATCCACGGTTCGGCCATGGCTTCGTTTTGTGTGGAAAAATTCAGCATCGGGCGGCTTCAGGAACTCAATACGGAAATGATTCGGCAACGGGTGCAACAATTCGTCGATCTGGTGCATTTTTAAAGATTGCCGCCATCATACTCAACACCACAACACTTACTCAACCACACCATCATGTTTGGAGACCTTTTTGGCAACCTGCAAAAACAGCAGGAAGAAATGCAACAGAAGTTAGCCGCTATTTTTGTGGAAGCGGAAGCCGGCGACGGCGCGGTAACGGTGAAAGCAGGGGCTGATATGCACCTCGAAAACATCAAAATCGATAGCGCCAAGCTGGACCTGACGGATACCGAGCAACTGGAGGATCTGGTGCTGGAGGCAGTCAACCGGGCCCTGGACCTGGCCCGCGAAAAAGCGGCCGTAGAAAGCGGCAAACTCCTGCAACAAATGATGCCACCTGGCGCCGATTTTGACGCCATGATGAAGATGTAGAACTACTGCCACGGAGTTTGGCACTTTCTTCGCTGCACCAGTGGTATACTTGGTTCTTGCCGGCGACGTTCATAGCCGTCGGCTTTGGTTCCGGGAGGCTCCGGGGCGCTGTATACTATCCATGGGCGCTTTCGCGCTGGTTTTCCAAAAATTCGATATCCGAATGCGTATATTTTTCCTCTTCGTGCTCCTCGGTCTGCACTACTCACTGGCCGGTCAGGTTACTTCTGAAAAGCTGGAAGCCTATTTTCCTTTTCAGGACTGCAATCTTTTTGACCAGAGCGGCAATGGCTCCAGCGGCGCCATCCTCGGCGATACGAACTGCGTATGTGGGGTGCGCGATACCGGCCTGTACTTCGACGGTACCGGCGATGCCCTGCTGCTGGTCGGGCCTTTGGCGGATATTTTCACGACCAGTGATTTTTCGGTCGGGTTTTACATGCGGCTTACCGACCAGACGCCCATCGGCGGCTCGCAGGTGGTGATGGCCAAGCAGGCCGCCTGCAACACCGAAGATGCTTTCTGGATCCGCTACGTCCAGAAGACGAACACGATCTCTTCGTCTATCAGCGAGAATGACACGCTGATGGCTACGGTGCAGGCCAAACTGGACCCCAACCAATGCTGGCATTATATCACGGTGACCCGCAGCAACATGCGCTACTCCCTGTACGTGAACGGCGTACTTCGCGACTCCAAGACCTCCAAGGCGCGGATCGACCTGACGTCCACTTCGCCGCTGAAGATTGCCGAACCGGTTTGCCCGGTGGACCAGTCTTATCACGGTACGCTGGACGACCTGCGTTTTTACAGCAAGGCGCTCAATGCAGACGAAATCAACCGGCATAACCTGCGCCCGGACCAGATCCTGAACGGCGATACGCTGATCTATCTGGGCAATTCGTTTCAGGCAACCACCGCCCAGTCGTGTGCGCAGGTATATTCCTGGAATCCCACCACCGGCGTATCCGATCCGGCATCTCCCAATCCCATCATCACCCCCACAGCGCCGACGACCTATGTTTTGACCCTGACCTATGAAGACCAGACGGGCGGATGTCTGTCCAGGGACACGTTGACGGTCAACGTGATCGATCCCGATACGCTGGATTGTGACAAAATATTTATCCCCAATGCCTTTACGCCGGGTAGTTCCGTCGGTCGGAACGACGCCTTCGGAATCAGCAATCCATTCGCCGTCAATGATTTTATTTCTTTTGAAATTTTTGACCGCTGGGGCGGCCGCGTGTTTGCCGCAGAAGATGCCAAAAGTCAGTGGGATGGCACTACCCAGGGGCAGCCGCTCAATCCGGGGGTGTATTTATACCGCCTGCACTACCGGTGCAGCGGGGATGAACGGGTGAAAACCGGTAGCCTGACCTTGTTACGCTAACTTGTACGGCGGACCTGGAAGTCCGTTGTACAAAGAAAGCCCGGTGGCACGTTTGCCCCGGGCTTTTTTTTCACTAAACCATTTCTATTGTATGAAGCAATTAAGTGAAATCTAATCGTGTGCCAAATTCGCCGAAAGGCGCGGAAAGACGGTATTTTTTCCGATGCATGACCTGAATTGCTTTTTTCCGACATATTCTATGCGTCCCTCGGACGACTATCCGTTTACCGGACGAAGGCTGCCCGGGGTGTGGGCCGTCCGACCAGGCCTAAAAAAAACCCTGTCTGAATATTACTACTCAACAGGGACAAAACAAAAAACAAACACTATGAACAAATACTAATTAAGATCGCATCAAGTAAAGCCAGCTGCCGGTTGGCAGCAAATGTATTGTAACTACGCTTTTTACCCGCACATAGTTTTATTTTTTTCTCCTGTTTTTCCGCTTAAAACCGGCACCAGTCACGCCTGGGTCAACTTTTGATGGACCGCCAACTCTTTCCGGCGCGGCTGGTTTTCGCATACATAGCAAGTGTCGCCCGCGTATTCAAATAACTGACTATGAATAATATGTATTTTTTCCTGCTCCTGGTTTTGGGCTGCGGCCTGTCTGCCTGCGCCTCTGATGCAGACAAAATCGCCAGTCGGACGGCGGCAGCGCAAAAGGTTGGCCAGTCTGCCGGTGCACCCGATGGCCTGGCGGTTTTTCGACAAAATTGCGTCATCTGCCACGGGGCGGACGGCCGATTGAACCTGAACGGCGCAAAAGACCTCAGCCTGAGCACACGTCCCCTGGAGGAGCGCATCCAGATTATCACCCAGGGCAAAAATTTGATGGCGCCTTTTGCGACTATCTTGTCGCCCGAAGAAATAGCGGCCGTTGCCGCTTACACCATCAGCCTGAAAAAGTAATTGACCACATTATCATATGACCAAAGACGATCTGATCCTGGTGACCGGCGGCACCGGTTTTCTCGGCGCCTACCTGCTGCACATGCTGGTGCACCGGGGCCTGCGGGTGCGCGCTTTGCGGCGGTCGGACAGCCCCACCGATCTGGTGCAGGACCTGGCCGGTCAGGTAGAATGGATGGTTGGCGACGTGACCGACGTACTGGGTCTGGACGCGGCGTTCGTGGGCGTCACCCACGTTTTTCATGGGGCTGCTATGGTGTCTTTTCATCCCCGCGACGTACGCCGCATGATGCAGATCAACGTGGAAGGAACCGCCAACGTCGTCAATCTGGCCCTGCACCATCAGGTGAAAAAGCTGGTTCATGTCAGCAGTATTGCTTCACTGGGTCGTACGAAGGAACGGCCACAACTGGACGAAGCGGCCAAATGGGTGACCAGTAAGTCCAACAGCCACTATGCCATCAGTAAGTACCTCGGCGAACAGGAAGTGTGGCGGGGCCAGGCCGAAGGGTTAGCGACGGCCATTGTCAATCCGGCCATCATCCTGGGCAGTGGTTTCTGGGATCAGGGTTCGGCGCGTTTTTTCAAGCAAGTAGATGCCGGCCTGAAGTTCGTGCCCATGGGGCGTTCCGGATTTGTGGACGTCCGCGACGTAGCGGCCTTCATGATCCGGCTGATGGAGAGTGATGTCAGCGGTGAACGCTACATCCTCAATGCCGAAAATGTGGAGTTCCGCCAATTTTTTCAGTTGGTAGCCGCTGCCCTGCAGACTACGCCGCCCACCATCCGGGTCACGCCGTTGCAGGCGATTTCC
>JBKJKS010000285.1:0-15964 GCA_046597295.1 Saprospiraceae bacterium | reverse complement strand
GTCGTTGATTCGTCCAGCCATGACCAGAAGGAAAGCTGCGAAGCAACCCAATATTTGTAAAAACCGGGTCCAACCAAAATATGGGAGGTGCGAAGCACCGCAATATTTGTAGAAACCAGGTCTAACCAAAACATGAGAGGTGCGAAGCACCCCAATATTTGTAGAAAACGGGGCCAATCAAAATATTGGGAGGTGCGAAGCTACTACTACTACAGATATGACGGTGCTTCGCACCTGAAAAACAACAAGCAGGGGCGAAGATGGATTACTTTTTGCCGCGCTTGGTGTTTTCACCAAGCGCACTACCTCAATTACTCATGCGGCTCTTCGACGATGGTGTTTATGCCTGGGCAGAATTGATCGCCGTGTATGCCTGGCATTGTGCTGGATTGCGCTTGGTGAAAACACCAAGCGCGGCGGAAAGCTTATGAATTACGCACCCAAAAGGACCATAACGGGCCTCCGATATTCCTGCCGAAGCACGCACCTTAGAAACTGGCTTACGGTGATCGGATTGGAAGCGGATATGCGCGGACAAAAATAAGGATTGGAAACATTGGATGAACTCCACTGGGACAGGTTTAGCGCTTGGAAGTGGAAAAACTTTGGGGTGGAGAATTAGGAAGCAGCTTTCTGATTTCGGACACGATATCAGCGTAAGCCTCGTCGGGGTTCTTAAAATCGGATATAGTCCGCCCCATGGTAGGCAATGATCGTAGTCTTTCCAAACCTGTTCCTTCTACGTCCGCTTTTCTCAGTAAAATTGGAATAATACGCCGGCCGGCCTCCAAACTTTCGTGCACTAACGCAAAGGACTGTTCCGAGCTTAAAAGATCAGCCGAGACCAACACCAGTATATAGTCAGCCTCGGTTAATTCTTTTTGAATACGATCACTAAAGTTTTCTCCCGCAACCAGGTCGGTTAGTGGATTAAAGATTCGAATCCGGTTCGTTCTTTTTAAGGTCGTCAAGTGCCGGCTGAGGGCGGCACACTGTTTTTCGTCGGCGCTGTCTGCAACCATAAAAAATTTGGGGACGGCAGAGACGGGGCGTTGCGGAGCAGGTGGCGTGGTGGAGGCAGTATTGTCCAGGTTTCTCACCAGCTCCAGTGCCGCATTGTTGAGGCGAGCGAGCGTCCGCCGCCAATCTTCGCCGTCCAGCAGGCCCAGGCTGTTCTCGCGTTTGGCCGCGTTGTATTGTCCTTTCAACAGGATAGCATCGGGCACGACTTTGACCAGTTCGTTGAGGGCTTCTTCCAGTCGTCCGGCTCCTATTAACGCCTGGATTCGCTCCCTTAAACCTTCATTTTGTTTGGCTGGGTTCTCTGGCGGCGCTATTTTTTGCCCTATTGCGTATATTAATTTTTTTAGTTCGGTAGCCTCGTTCTGATTTTTTAGCCCCTCATATATCTGCAGAGATTTTCTAAATTCAATAGTTGCTTCATTCAGATTACCCATTTCCTGATAAACTATACCCAACTGCTTTCGAATTTTGGCTTCTATAGCGTTGTCATCTAAGTTTGGGACCACTTTTAAAGCATTTTCCAGTAATTTCCTGGCGTCTGGATAGTCTTTCCGTTCCTGCGCAATACCGGCCATGGCTATATTTACTTCAGCAATCGCAGCGCCATAGCCGATGTCTTCCAAAATTTCCAAGGCCTCCTGGTATGGCTGCCGAGCTTCGGTCAATCTCTGCAACCTGTGTTGGACATTGCCAATGTCCATGAGTACAAAAGCATAAGCCGGCTGGAGATTAAGCATTAAATACAGCGTCGACGCCGATTGAAAATGCTGCAGTGCGCCTTCCAGATCGTTGGTCGCCAACGCTAATTTTCCCAGCGCCTGGTGCGTATTCGCTCGTCCCGCATCGTCCTGGATCGCAGTAAACAAGGTCATTGCCTCCTGATAAGCGGAGGCGGCTCCTGCGTAGTTTTGGGTCGCCATTGCCTCATCGCCCATCTGTTGCGCGGCTTCGGCGGCAGCCACCCGCTCATCTGGCCGTGGCGCAGCTACCTGCTGCTGCGGGGCCTGGGTCATGTTTTCCGGAGAAAGATTGGAGAAAGAACTACCGGTCGGCCTTTGTCGCTCCATCACCCGATCACCAATAAATTTTTGCAGATCCTTTTTGCTGGAAAACACCTCTGCGGCGCCCAGTTCCCGCAACCCGGCTGCGTGCTTTTCCGCCAGATGCGTCGTCGTATAAAAAATCACCGGTGTGGTTACCCCTTTTTCCCGAAAGTCGCGCAACATGTTGGCCCCCTCGTCTTCCCGGCGATACCGGGAAACGTCCGAGACGATCAGGTCGAAACCGCGTTCGCCCAGTTTCGCCAGCGCTTCCTCGGTGCTGGTGGCCGTCGTGGTAACGACGTGCATCAGCTCGTTCAGCTCCTCCTGAAAACGGGCGTTATTTTTCGGTTCGTCATCCACCCAGAGCACGTGGAATCCCGGACCGCTGATCGGTGGAGGCGGCAATAGCCGGTGCAGCGCTGCACGACCCACGGCATGGGCAATATCCGTCAGCGAGATTTGCTCGCGTTCCACCCGTTCGCGGAAAGCAGCTTCCAGGGCCAGGCGCTGACTATCCGTGCGTTCGGGCTGGCCGATGGCCTGCTCATGCTCCAGCAGCGCCACGGTGTACGCACGATCCTGACGGGCATAGGACCCGTCCGGTAATTTATTATTTTCCTCCAGCCCCAGCACTTTCAGCAGTTCCGTCCGGACGGCCAAAGCGGACGCCGGGGCCAGCAATTCCCGCAGTTCGACCGCTAGTTTGGGCGGCAGAGCCCCCTGGCGCAGCCAAGGCAAACGGACCAGCCGCCTTAGGGCGAAGAGCCAGACCTGACGGCGCAGGCCTTCGTCGGGCACCTCCGCCGGCGGCACCGCCTCGTCGTGCAGCAGTTTGGTCAGCGGCCAGTAGAGTTCGGGGTAGACCGCCACGGCGCAGAGCCAGTTGAAACCCTGTTTCCCCAGATACACCCGCAGATGGCGGATGATTTTGGAGAAATTTGCGGACTGGATGGCTGCTTCACTCAAATCCGGCAGCACCGGCTCCGGCGCTGCTTCCTGCCAGTAGGCACGGGTGTAAGACTGGCGATTGAGCCATTGCCCCAATAGGCTGCTCAGCCCGGCCAGGTTGGCGGGTGCCACCGGAAAGTAGCGGCTGAGTGCTGCTTCGAGGGCGCCCCAGGCGGCGGTACTGCGGGTGCACAGCAGGGCAACGGCGGGCCAGTCTTCCTGCAGGCGGAGTACGAGCCAGGTTGGGCGCAGATCGGGCAAATGCAGCAGCCCTTCCGGCTCGCCGATCAGGATCAGCCGGGCCCCGTCATGCGCCCCGAGCAGCTGCTCCAGGGTGACGTAGGCCGCAGCATTCCGGCGATCTTTCCAGCAATGGTGGGGCTCGCCGCTGTAGAAATAGTAGTCGGCATCCACGTCGCGACGCTGGAGTTCCAGTACCAAATCGGCATGCAGGGCGGCCAGGTGATCGCGGTGGCTATGCTGTTCGATCAAAAAGAGGTACTGCGGCGCCTTGCGACGGCGACGGCGGGTAAAGTGGGGCAAACCGCCCGCCCGGATGGTGCGCCGGATGCTGGCCGGAATGTCCCAGTCTTCGGCCAGCGTCCATTCCTTTTCGCGCCAGGCGCGCACGATGGGCTCCAGGTCGGGCAGGTTCCAGGGGCGGAAACCATCGTCGTAAAAAGTGAGTTCCAGGGCAATGGGGCCGTAGCGGGCAGCGGCGGGCAGGGTCGACGCCGGTCCGTTAGATGACGCTGCCAGCAAGTCCCGGACGGGCTGAGAAGTGTCGCTTCCCTCCTTATCCCGTTGCTTTTGCTGATCGTCGTTCAGCGGCTTAGCCGTGGAATCCGGTGCCTGCGCCTGCTGACGCGCAATGAACCCATCGAACACCCGGTAAAACTTTTCCTGTTCCTCCGCCGAATGACAGCAGAGCGCCGCCAGCTGGTATTTCAAGGTTTCGGCCGTCGGCAGGTGCCGCGCTGAAAACCGGACGATTAGTCGCGCCAGACGCAGGCGCAGCGCTATTCCCGCCCGCGGAAATCCCGCACTAACCAACTCGTCGAGCAGTGCGTCGAGCAGCAGGGCCAGCCGTTGGGGCGGTGTAGAGGACAGATCAGCGGCGGGCACGGTTATAATCGTTGATGATGGTTTGCATGATGGGCATGGCCTCCAGGAAGTCCATCCTGGGTGGCAACATGTATTGACCGGCGTTAAGGGTGCCTGCGAAGACGCGCCCGTACCACTGACGGACCTGCGCCGCATGAATGACGGGAAGGTCAGGACAATGTAAAATGCGTCCCTGACAGTGTGGCAAAGCGCTCAGATGCTGGAACAGATCGCGGTACTGCTGCGCGTTCGCCAACTCGTCGGCGTCATCGGTATGATCGAAGGTGCAAATGACGAGTAGTTTCTTGCGCAGTCCCTCGGGCAGCTCGGCGCTGAAATCGCCCACATAATATTCAAAAAGGCGGCGGATGCCCGCCTGCCAGAAATAGATGGGTAGCTGGTGGTGGACCACGACGAACAGGTCGTTGGTAAATTCGTCGTACTGGTAGCGCCGCAGCACCGGGTCATAGTGCTTGCCGCCATCGCGGGAAAATTTTTGCGCGTATAGGTAAGCCAGATAATGCAGCGGTTTCTGTGGATCGGCGGCATTGTCGAAATCTTCCGGCAATGGAAAATCCAATTCTTCGAGGCGAACTTTTTGCGGGAAAGCATCCCGCAACGTCAACATTTTAAACCGTTTAGCCAGCTCCAGCGGACAATTTTTACCATAGTCATGAATGAACAGGAAGCAGGGCTCGGTTTGCGTGCCTGCCTGCTTACTGTCCAGCAACGCACTGAAATCGCGGGCCTGCGCATCGCGGTCGCAGAGCAGGTAGGACAGTTCCCATTTCTGATCGGGCGCCGGGCCGGGCTTCTCCAGGTCCAGGGCGACCATCGGTTTCTCCGCGGACTGCTGCCAGTCAGTAAACCGTTGTTGTAAAATGGCCGCGTCGCCTTCCAGCTGATAAATCTGAGTGGGCGTCGCTAAATCCAGGTCCAGGTTACCGCGTAGCGCCACGGGCATCAGTTTGGATGCTTTTACCTGCCCCTGGGCATTCCGGAAAGAGTCGGTTTCATTCGCCTGAAAAGACTGCAGAGTCTTGTCAAAAGCCTCTTGCAGCGTGTTGGCATAGCTGGGATTGGTAAATTTGCTGTAGAAAACCTGCGCGAAACGGTAAGCGTACAGGTCATCCAGCGGCCAGGTAGTGGCGATGACTGCGGGTACGCCCTGGGCGAGCAGGTGCTTTACCTGCGGCTGGGTGGAGCAGCCGTTCAGGAACACCAACTTCAGCCCCTGGCCGTCCTGGCCGATGATGTGGGCGAAGGCGCTCATATCGATGAAATTCATTTCCTCCGACGCGTCCGCATTGAGTTCCAGCCCGGTAGCGCCGGCGTGGCCGCAAAAGTGAAAAACGAGGATTTCCTTTTTGAGCAGTGCGAAACGGTTCTCCAGGGCCTCCTGCGTAGCGCTTTCCTCACGTTCCGTGCTGCAGGGCGTATTTTTGAACACCGCAATCACCTTCTCCAACTCCGCCGGCACTTGGTGGAGCGGATTCTCTTTACTGTAAGCATACGCGACGTAAATGACCTTGGCCATTGACCGGTGTGGGCGAAGTACGGTTTACGGATTGAATTTCTCGGCGTCGTCTTTATTTTTCAGCAACACCGGCATGGTCTCGCGCAATTTGCGCAGCAGTACCGGGTCAGGCTTATCGGGATCGTAGGCATCCCAATCCACGCCGCGCTGGGCCAGGCTTTTGACCCAGTTGATCAGCTCGGCGGTCGCCGGCTTCTTGTTGGGTCCTTTTTCGCGCAATTTCAGAAAATACTGCACGATGGCATCCAGATGGCGGAGGTAGTCCATACCGACCTCCTGCTGTAGTTTCAGGGTCACGATTTCCTTGAGCCGCCCGGCATCGGGAAAGGGAATGTGGTAGTAGACGCAGCGCCGCAGGAAGGCGTCGGGCAGGTTTTTTTCGGAATTGCTGGTCAGCAGCAGGAAGGGTGGCCGGGCATCCTCGGGGCAACAAACATTATCGTTCTGGTCCAGCCGCAGATTTTTCAACAGCGTATTGCCATGGTCTTCTTTTAACAAATCCTCGCGCCGCGCTTCTTCCACGCGAAAGGCGAATTTTTCAAACTGGAACAAGACATCATTGGGAAAATCGCGCGGCGCCTTGTCAATTTCATCTACCAGCACCACGGCGCGCTTCGGACCACCAGCCTGCAAAATGGCCTGTCCCAGCGCTTCAAACTGAATGAATTTCAAGGGATTAGCCTGGCCGTCGCGAAAATGCCGGATGGCATCGTAGCGGTAAAAAAGGTCCCTGGCCACCGAGGTCGTCTTGGTATCGAAGCGCAGTGGCTCCCCGCTTTGCTGCTCGCGGGCAATCCAGCGGGCAAACTCCGTCTTGCCGGTGCCGGGCTCGCCGGTCAGCAACAAAGGCATATCGAGGTCCCGCGCTACCTCATAGGCGGCCCGGAGGCCGTCATCCGGCAGGTAGGTGAATTTATCTTTGGTGCTGGCAGACATAGTGGAAACGGATAACGGTAAAATGAAAACGTAGTGGCGCACCAGCAGGTCGTCACGAGAGCCCCCGCGCCATTTCCAGCACGGAATTATTCAGCCGGGCGATCGTCCGCCGCCAGTCGTCGCTGTCGAGCAGGCCCAGGCTGTTTTCGCGCTTGGCTGCCGTGTGCTGCCCTTTGAGCAAAATGGCATCCGGAACCACTTTGACCAGTTCGTTCAGCGCTTCTTCCAGGCGGCCCTGGCCGACCAGCTCCTGGATTTTTGCCTTCACACTGCCGCCGGGCAAGACGGCCGGTCCGACGGGACCCGGTGTTTCGACAAACCAGTCGACAAAACGTTCCTCTGCCACCTGCCTCTTATCCGGGTGAAAATGAATTTCGTAGAGCGGTTCGTCGGCCTGCTCGTCCAGATCGATCGATCCGCGCAGCTGCTCGTCGAGCATGGCGCGGGTCAGGTTGCCGTGCTCGTCATTGAAAGAACGGGCGGCAGCATTGAAGGCCTGCTGCAGGGTGTTCTGCCCGTTCCGGCGCGTGAAATTCCGGTAAAAGCGCCGGGCAAAATCCACACCGTAGCGATCGAGCAGCGGCTTGGTGGTCGCGATCACGGCGCCGGCGCCCTGGTCCAGAAAGATGCGGGCCTGGGCTTGGGTGGAGCAGCCATTGAGAAAGACCAGGCTGAGGTTCCGGACTACGCTGGCCGATTCGGCCAGGCTGTTACTGAAGGCGATGCGGGCCGCCTCGCCGTTTCGATTGAGCTGCAGCCCGTCGGGACTGGCGTGGCCGCTGTAGTGGAACAGCCGCAGGGCGGCGCGCTGGGTATCGAAAAGGCGCTCCAGGTGATCGGGCGTCGGTTGCCAGATCGTTTCCGCCCGGCCATCGGTTTCGGAGAGGAGATCCTGGATCAATCTCAATTCGTTGACGACGCCAGGCAGGGCTTCGACAGGATTGTAGGCAAAAGCCAGCAGGAAGACGGGAGAAGGCATCGCATTTGTTACTTTCGGGTGAAGGAGGCGGACAGAATGGCGGTAAAAATAGCGGATAACCCTGAAATGCCGCGCCAATAGCAATGGGCAATTTTAGAGTCGCCCGTAGCGTAAGCCCCCCTCCGACTCCCCCCGTAAAGGGGGGAGAGAACATTGAGCTGAGCAGAAGGAATTTGTACTGCTTGCCTTCGCCCATTGGTTTTCGCTTATTGCCTATTGCCCTTTTTGCTTATTTCTTATTCCGGCCCTACCCTTCCAGTTTATACAGAAAATATTCGACCTGGCTCTTCACGTTGACGTCCTTGTCGCCGGCAATTTCGCGGGCTTTCTCGGCGGTGGCGCGGGCTTTGGCTTTATCGCCCTGCAGTTTGTAGACTTCGGCCAGCGTCAGGTAGTAGGACGGAATGCCGCCGTTTTCGGCGGCGGTGCTGGCCCATTTTTCGGCCTGGCTCAGTACGTCTTTATCCTTCGGAAAAGCGCGCAACAGGTTGGAAACCAATTCGATGAGGCGGACGGCGTTATTTTTCACGTCGTTCTTTTGGTACGCCTGGGCCGTTTTCAGGAATTTTTTACCCTCCTGCGTGGTGGCGTAGTATTTCATATCGGCATCGTAGCCAAAGGCGGCGGCGCGTTCCGGTACGGCAGCTTTCAGTTTGGCCTTGGCTTCGTTGAGCAGGGTTTCGTTTTTAAATTGAATGGCTTTTTTCACCGTGTTTTTGGCGGCATTCTCGAAGCGGCCATTCAGGTTTTGCTCGCCCACCAGCGGCGCGATTTGCGCGCGGTGCTTCACCAGCAGGTCGTACACGCGGCTATCGGATTCCACGGTGCCCTCATACACGATCCGCAGGTGGAGTTCCGTGCTCAGGTCCGGCTGGGTGTTCAGGAAATCATTGGTGACTTTCAGGGAGGATTTGCCGGCCTGATTCAGCGATTTGATGTAGTCATACAGCAGTTTAGGCTCCCGATTGCCTTCGGCATAGGCCTTTTCGTAGTCCGCCGATTTGTCGTTTTTACCCAGCGCTTTGCGGGCAAACTCCAGCAAACCCTCTACTTCTTTGGCGCCGACGTCTTTGGTAACCAGTTTGCCGGTGGCATCCAGGAACATTAATGTCGGATAAGCGCTGACCGGGTACTTGCCGGCGAACTCCGCGTTCTCCGGCTTTTCCATGTCTATTTTCAGATTGATAAAATTCTCGTTGAAAAACGCACCGGCCTTCTGCTGGGTAAAAACGGAGCTGGCCATCCGCTTACAAGGCCCGCACCAGGAGGCATAGGCATCCACAAAAATGAGTTTGCCCTCGGCTTTGGCTTTTTCCCGGGCTTCCGCCCAGGTGCCGTGGTAAAACTCAATACCCTGCGCCAGAGCGGCCGGCAGGCTCAAAGCGATGAAAAGAAGGCTGGCAAAGAACTGTTTCATGATGCGAAAACGATTTTGATCAAAAGGAGGACAAAAATAGCGCAGAATCAGCAGAAATGTAGACGGGTAGGCCTACAGCATTTTGGCTGACAGATGCCATAAACGAAAAATTCGGCGGATATATATGAGCAAAGCATCAATCCACCTGTACGGCACTCTGCTCCAGCACAGCGCGGTAGTAGGCTTCATACTGCGGCAGGATGTTATCGATGTCGAATTTACGGGCCTGCGCCAGGGCGTTGGCGCCAAACTGGCGCAACAGCTCTTCGTCCTGCAACAGCAGAATGGCGTTGGCGGCCATATCATCGACGTCGCCGACATTGCTCACGAAACCGGTGATGCCGTGCAGGTTGACCTCCGGCAGGCCGCCACCATTGGAGGAAATCACCGGTACTTCGCAGGCCATCGCCTCCAGGGCGGCCAGACCGAAGCTCTCGTTTTCGGAGGGAATGATGAACAGGTCACAGATGGCCAGCAGCTCCTCGATGGCGTCCTGTTTGCCCAGAAAACGCACTTCCTGGGAGAGATTCAGTTCGCGGCAGAGTCGCTCCACCTTCTGGCGCTCGGGACCGTCGCCGATCATCAGCAGGCGGGAGGGCACCTGGGCGTGTACCTTTGCAAAAATATGGATCACGTCTTCCACCCGTTTTACCTTGCGGAAGTTGGACGTGTGGACCAGGATACGCTCCCCATCGGGCGCGATTATTTTTTTAAAATGGGCTTTATCGGTTTTCCGGAAACGGTCAAAATCGATGAAATTGTAGATCACCTGGATGTCGCGCCGGATTTTGAACAGCCGCAGTGTATCTTCCTTCAGGTTCTGCGATACGGCGGTCACCCCGTCGCTTTTATTGATGCTAAACTCCACCACCGGCGCGAAGGCGCGGTTGGTACCCACCAGCGTAATGTCGGTACCATGCAGCGTGGTCACCACCGGCATGTAGCGGCCCTCCGCCAGCAGGATTTTCTTGGCCATGTAGGCTACGGCCGCGTGCGGAATGGCGTAGTGCACGTGCAGCAGATCGAGGTTCTGGTAGCGCACCACGTCGACGATCTTGGAAGCCAGCGCCGTATCGTAGGGCGGGTACTCGAACAGGGGATAATCCTCGTTGTCCACCTCGTGGTAAAACACGTTTTCGTTGAAATGGGCCAGCCGCACCGGCCGCCGGTAGGTGATGAAGTGGATCTGGTGGCCTTTCCGCGCCAGGCCCAGGCCCAGTTCGGTGGCAACCACGCCCGAGCCCCCATAGGTGGGATAACAAACGATGCCGATTTTCATGTGTATGGGTGAAGTGTCCGGTAAAAAGACCACCGTTTGTGCCCGAGGTGGGCTGCATAAACAATGAAAATTCGGAAAGGGTCGAAGGAAAACAGAAAATTAACCTGGCCTTACGTTCAACGCTTGCTGATGCGGTTGCGGGTCACCTGGCGCTGGCGGCTGCTGCGAAAGCGAATCACGTCCGCGTCGCGCAGGGCCAGGTGCTTGGTCTTACGTCCCTGCACCCGGGCACGCCATTTTTTCCAGTTGCGCAGCTGCAGTTCGTGCTTCATCAGCCGGATGACCTCGGCTTCGGTCAGTCCGAACTGCAGCTCGATGGCTTCGAAGGGCGTACGGTCTTCCCAGGCCATTTCGATGATGCGGTCGATGGCTGGAGCGGTGAGCTGGTGTTTTTCGTAGAGGGCTTTCACGTTATGTAGCGATGCGGTAGTCTGGTTTAGAGGGGTTTAGAGGGGTTTAGAAAGTTTAGAGGGGTTTAGTTGTTTGATAGTTGACGCTTGATTTTTTTGCTTTTGCTCCCTTTTTTGTGGGTACCAGACTGGCAGGAATATTAGCTAATCTTCCTCCGCCAGCAGCCCTTCCAGATAATGTTCCCCGATCCCAAAGCCCGTTTTTAAGGCCGCTACCTGTTGCAAAGCGGCCGTCCGGCTGGCGGCGGTGCGGCGGTCCAGACGCAGCGCCGTGATCATCACATTTTTCGCGGTATGCTCCGTGGATATGAACTCGAACACGTTGGTTTTATAGCCTTCCGCCTCCAGCAGCAAAGCGCGGATGCCGTCGGTCACAATCTCGGCCTGGCGCTCTTCGAGAATGCCGTGGCGCAGCACGGGCGCCAGTTCGTTGTGCGTCTCCATCGCTTTACGGATCTGTTTATGGCAGCAGGGTGCGGCCACGATAATTTTTGCCTCCTGGCGGATACCGGTGGCCAGGGCCAGGTCAGTGGCCGTATCGCAGGCATGCAGGGCGATGAGCATATCCAGCTGGGGTGGCTGGTAGTTGCGGATGTCCTGAGCAATGAACTGCAGATTTTCAAACCCCGCCTGCCGGGCGGTTTTGTTGCAAAATTCCACCAGCCCGGGGCGCAGCTCGATGCCGGTGATGTGCGGCGCCAGGCCGGGTTGCCGCCGCAAAAAATCGTACAAAGCGAAGGTCAGGTAACCTTTTCCCGAGCCCATGTCGGCAATGTGCGCCCCGGCGGGCAGCGGCTGCTGGCGCAGCAGGCTGTCGATGATTTCCAGGTATTTGTTGATCTGCCGCCACTTATCCTGGGCATTGGCCAGCACCTCGCCCTTGGCGTTGGTAATACCCAGCGCGTGCAGCCAGGGCGCCGCCGGGTCGAGCAGGCGCTGCTTTTCGCGGTTGTGCTGTAGATCAGGCAGTACGGTTTGGGTCGGCGGTTTGAAAACCAGGTTGGCTTCGCCGGTTTTTCCGAAACTCAACGTAGCATCGCGGTCGGTCGCAAAGAGATCGGCATGGCCGAAGTCGGTGCCGAGCAGCGCCGTCAGCTGGTTCAGGGCCACGGGCAAAGCAAAATTCTTGACTTCGTCGCGGGTCTTGTAGCGGAAAGTGAAGGCCAGCTGCCGGCCTTTCTTTATTTCCACTGGCCGCAGATAAACGTTTTTCAAATCCAGCGCGGTGGCGGGGTCGGGCCGGCTCAGGGTGCATTTGATGAACTGACCGGCCTTGAAGGCGGCTTCTATGGCAGACAGGAATTGGACGACAGCGGACATGCTGGAAATAATGAATGATGAATGATGCGAATAACGGATTAAAGTCCTGGTTTTCGACCTCGGAGAGGTCATATATTGGTAGAAATCCGTACCGAACCCCTTCAACAGACCTCGGAGAGGTCGAACGCGCTTGGATGGGCTTCGTATCGTACACGTTCGACCTCTCCGAGGTCGTCAAAAACGCATAAAAACATCATTTCTACCAATATGTGACCTCTCCGAGGTCATTTTTAACCCGTTACTCGCATGAATGATGGATCTGTAAACAAAAAACAGGCGACTTTGGTAAAACCAGAAGTCGCCTGTTTAAAAATATATCGTTAAAGGAATGCTACACAGGATTATATCAACCCTGAGAAACCTTTATCCATCCAGCTTACCGCACGAACAGCAGCTCGCGATACTTCACCAGCGGCCAGTACTGATCATCGACGATGGCTTCCAGGTCATCCACGGCTGTGCGGATGATCTCCATTTGCGGTTTTACCTTATTACACAGAAGGTCGGCTTCGGTACGCACGTCTTCCATATCGTGGGCTTTTTCCAGGCCCTTGTGCATTTTTTCCAGCCCTTCCCGGATTTCGGACACGTTGCGGATCAGGCGTTTCAGCGTGTCTTTCTGGTAACCGATGGCGTCGTCCATGTCGATGTCCTGCATGGAGCTGATGTTATCGGCCAGCTCCGTCTGGTAGCGGATGACCGCCGGCATCACCATCGAGTGGACGATGTCCTCCAGTGCCTTGGCTTCGATGTTCAGTTTCGTGCAGTAGTTATGCAGTTGCACGGTGTGGTAGGCTTCCAGTTCGATCGCGCCCATTACGCCCGACTTGCCGTACAGATCGGTGGCCAGCTGACTGCCCAGTACATCCAGGGCTTCCGGGGTGTTGGCAAAGTTGTTCAAACCCCTGCCGGCGGCCTCTTTCTTCCACTCGTCCGAATAGTTATTGCCCTCGAAACAAATCGCCGTCGACCGACGGATGTAATCCTTCAATACTGTCAGGATGGCTTCGTCCTGTTCGGTGCCTTTGGCGGTTATTTTGTCCACGTCGGTCTTGAAATCCACGAGTTGCAAGCCCATCATGGCGTTCACGGCGGCCATCGGACCGGCGCAGTTCTGGCTGCTGCCGACGGCGCGGATCTCGAACTTATTGCCCGTAAAGGCAAAGGGCGAGGTCCGGTTTCGATCGGTATTGTCCCGTTCCAGATTGGGCAGTTTGGCGATGAGGTCCAGGGCCCGTTTCACTTCCTTGCCGTCGGTGTTCTCGCTGTTGGCGATCTGATCGAGCAGTCTGGTCATGGCATCGCCGATAAAGACGGAAATGATGGCTGGCGGCGCTTCATTGGCCCCCAGGCGGTGGTCATTGCCGGCATGGGCAATACTGGCCCGCAGGATGTCCGCGTATTTATGGACCGCCGTAATGGTATTCACGAAAAAAGTCAGGAAGCGCAGGTTGGTACCCGGATTTTTGCCCGGCGACAGCAGGTTGATGCCCGT
Source organism: Saprospiraceae bacterium (assembly GCA_046597295.1). Taxonomy (GTDB): domain Bacteria; phylum Bacteroidota; class Bacteroidia; order Chitinophagales; family Saprospiraceae; genus M3007. The sequence continues at coordinate 2,473 of JBKJKS010000285.1, read as the reverse complement.
ATTCGTGCTCAGGCTCCAGTTGTTGTGTTTGCCGGAGCCGTTGATCCCGGCGAAGGGCTTCTCATGTAACAGCACGCGCAGTTTGTGACGACGCGCCACCCGTTCCATCAGGTCCATCAGCAGCTGGTTATGGTCTACCGCGACGTTGATCTCTTCGAACACCGGCGCCACCTCGTACTGGGAGGGCGCTACTTCATTATGGCGGGTCCGCACGGGAATGCCGAGTTTGTGGCTTTCCGTCTCCAGATCGCGCATGTAGGCGTAAACGCGCTCCGGGATAGAGCCGAAGTAGTGGTCTTCCAGCTGCTGGTGCTTGGCGGCGGCGCGGCCCACCAGGGTGCGACCGGTCATGACCAGATCGGGGCGGGCGTTGTACAGCGCATCGTCCACCACGAAGTATTCCTGTTCCCAGCCCAGGGTGGCCGTGATTTTGGTCACGCCGTCGTCGAACATTTGCGCCACCGGCACGGCGGCCTTGTCGAGAAACGACTGCGAACGCAGCAGGGGCAGCTTATAATCCTGCGCTTCCCCGGAATAGGTCACGAAAATGGTCGGAATACACAGCGTCTTACCGTCGCCGACGGCCATCAGGAAGGCCGGGCTGGAAGGGTCCCAGACGGTGTAACCACGCGCCTCGAAGGTGCTGCGCATGCCGCCGGAGGGGAAGGAGGAACCGTCCGGCTCCTGCTGCACCAGCGCACTGCCCGTGAATTCCTCGATCACCCGCCCGTCGTGGGTCAGGGTAAAAAAGGAATCGTGCTTTTCGGCGGTCTTACCGGTGAGGGGCTGGAACCAGTGCGCAAAGTGGGTGCAGCCATGTTCCTGCGACCACTCTTTCATGCCCTGCGCGATCACGTCGGCGATCTCGCGGTTCAGTTTCTGACCGCTTTGTACGGCGGCCTTTACGCTCAGGTAAGCTTTTTCGGGCAAATACCGCTTCATGGTCTCGTCGTTGAAGACGTTTTCACCAAAGTAGGAAGCAATGGTTTCCGCTTTGCCTTCCGGCAAGTCCATTGAAAACGGATCGAGGCGGTTCTCCAGGGTTTGAAGTGCGTTGAAACGAGAGAGCGACATGTTGATAGATGGCTGATGAAAGTGCTATGCTGCCCGCAAATTTAACCATTTTTTAAAGGAAATTAAATTTGGACATTCCTTTAATGGAAATTAACATTCCGGCAATTCGACAGAATTATCCATAAAGCCTCTTAACCGCCAAATATTATTTTTAATTATTGCATTTTTCTTCAAAAGAATCATTATTATCTTATTTGGCGAGCAACCGGGCGTTTCAACCGATGCCACTTTATCCCAGTTAAAAACCAGGCTCTGCCCAATCCGGGCAAAAATCCCCGGCGCCTGCCTACCCATTCTCCGGTCTTTTTTAGAATTTTGCCCTCCCCCCTCGCCAGCCTAACCGTCAACCTTTTACACAAAGTCTATTCCTATGCACAAATCAACACTTATCAGCAGCCTGCTGCTCCTGATGCTCGCCCTGGGCGCCCGTGTGGCCCAGGCCCAGGTCATCTTCTCCGAAGATTTCGACAACCAGGCGGCCAGCGAGGCCACCTGGATCAGCGGTGGCACCAACGATAGCACTGAAACCTGGAAATGGTATAACAACCCCGCTGTCGCTACCTTCGGTGGAGCACCGTTCGCTGCGCCCACGGCCGCTAATGGTTTCTTCATGTTCAATTCGGACGCCAATGGGGAGAATGCCCACGACGTCACCCTCACCGGTCCGTCGTTCAATGCCAGCGCCAGCACCAACACCCAGGTTACTTTCTGGTCACAGTACGCACACTACACGTCGTCTTCCCTCGCTGAACTGCAGGTAAGCACGGACGGCGGCGCCACCTGGACCGCCCATACGCTGTATGCGCTGCTGCCCTCCGAACAACTGGCCAATGGCCAGCAGACGGTCGATATACCCGAAGCCAACGGTCAGGCCAACGTGAAGCTCCGCTTCCGCTGGGTCGGCCAGTACGAGTACTCCTGGAAAGTAGACGACATCGTCGTCACCAACGTAGCTGCCGTATTGGCCAGCGTCACCTTCCGCGTGAATACCGGCCAGATCACCGTGGACCCGGGGGGCATGCGCCTGGCCGGTTCGTTTAACGGCTTCACCGACGAAGTAATGACCAATGAAGGCAATGGCATCTGGTCGATCACCAAGCAACTGCAGGTGGGTGAGGAGATCGAATATAAATTTAAGAACGGCCCCAACGGCTGGGAGCCGGGTCAGGCCGCCTGCGGGAAAAACGACAATAACGGCGGCTTCAACCGCACGTTCAAAGTACTCGGCGACATTGTGCTGCCGGTCGTCTGCTTCAATTCCTGCACCGACTGCCCGGTCGAATGCTCCGGCCCGCTGGCGATCATCTGCGATAACTTTGAAAACTACACCATCGGGCCGGAGCATTCGACCGGGCAGTCGGTGCAGGAGTTGAAGCAGACGACCGGCAGCACAATGTCG
>JBKJKS010000130.1:0-7030 GCA_046597295.1 Saprospiraceae bacterium | reverse complement strand
ACCAAGGCTCGGCCATGCAGATCATCCCGGTCCAGAGCCTGATCTACCGGCGTACCTACGCGGCGGCCTTCGTGCCGGCGCATACCTTCGGCTGGATGGATGCGCAGGGGCAGCGGCGGCAAGTCAGCTTTCCGATGGCGGCTATGGTGCAGTTTACCTTTGGCGACCAGCCGTTGCTGCGTACCAGGCCGGCTACCCTGCGCTGGGCAGGCGGCCCGCTGGAAAAGGGCGAAGCCCTGGTGCTGATGTGGGAAAACCAGGTATTAAACCGGACGGTGCCCATGGAAATCGTGCGGTCGAGCGGCGATGCCTCCATAGAATTTCCCGCCGCTAAAATCGCTGAACTCGCGCCCGGCCAATGGACCCTCTACATCGTGCGCAAACGGCTGGCCAAGGCCCACGTCGGCAGTATCGCCGCCGAGGGGGTGCTGGAGTATTATTCGAAGAGTGATACGATCGAGGTACAGTAAAGGGCAATAGTCGATTGCCTGGCCGTTCATGATTTGTTAACTTTTTTTACGCTGCTGCTGCCGCCCTTTGGCGTAGTTTTGCGCACATTTTGACCATCATCAACCGCGACGGTGCGCAGGCCAAGCCCCTGTTGTAACGTCGGATAATGTTGCCCGACATGAAAAATTTATTGTTTTTCCTCGCTTTCCTGCCCCTGACCGGCTGGGCTTACCAGCAACCTGCCGCCAAAAACAAGGCCCAGAAGACCGCAACCGTTACCCTGGTCTGCCGGCTGGTCAGTGCGCCTTCGAATGCCGACACCCTGCGCTTGTTCGAGTACATCGGCCTGGCCAGGCGGGTGGTGGCCCGGGCCGTAGTGCGCCCTGCCGACAGTGCCTACGTGTTCACCCTGCCGATGTCCAAACCCCGGTTTTACGGCGTGGGATTTTATGAGAACAGTACGGCCAAGGTGCTGCTGGGCGAAGAGCCCGAAGTGACCTTGTGGGCCAATGTGCAGTTCATGGACAAAGCCCGCACCGTCGGGTCGCCGGCCAACAAACAGGTGGAACAGCTGCAAAGGGATGTGGCTGATTTTCGGCAGATGAGCGCTCAGGCGAAGGAGGTGGTCAACCTGGCGTACAACAGCGGCGGTAACCGGACCGTCGCCGCCGAACAGGTCAGCCGGGTCACCAAAGCGAAAGCCCGCTACCTGGACTCCCTGAAGACGGCCAATCCGCTGCTCTGGCGCGTGGCCGGCCTCTACCTCACGCCCGATTTCAAACCCGATGCCCGGGGCATGGCCGGCGAAATCGAATTCATTGGCCAGCAATATTTCAGCAATGCCGACCTGAGCGATAAGCTGTACGCAGACATCCCGGATGTATTCAACGCGGCCGAAAACTATGCCACGGCACTGCTCGCGGCGGGGGTAACGGAGGTACAGTTTAAAGAACTGGTCGACGTACAACTCGCCAAATTCGGACCGAAAAGCCGGCTCCACCGGGTGGCCCTCGGTGGCGTATTGACCGGATTAAAAGCCGCCAGCAGCAAGCTGTTCCCGGCTTATGCTGCGCTCTACCTGGATTTATTCCGGTCGGAGAGCTACGGTGAAATCGGGCCGCTCGAGTATGACCTGCGCAAAACCAGCACCTTTATGGCGGGCTTTGAAGCGCCGGACCTGGCCGGCCTGACCCCCGACAGCACCAACTATTCGCTCCGCCAGATGCGCGGCAAGATCGTGCTCGTGGATTTCTGGGCCAGCTGGTGCGGGCCCTGCCGCCGCGAAAATCCGACCGTAGTGGCCGCCTACAATAAATACAAGGACAAAGGCTTCGATATCCTGGGCGTCAGTCTCGACCGCGATGCGCCGGCCTGGAAGAAAGCCATCGCCCAGGATGGGCTGCCCTGGCACCATATCAGCGACCTGCGTGGCTGGCAGAGCCAGCACGCCCAGCTGTATTCGATCAATTCCATTCCGGCCACAGTGCTGGTAGACAAGGAAGGCAAGATCATCGCCCGTAACCTGCGCGGCGAGGAACTGGGGTCCAAACTCAAAGAACTCTTCGGAGAATAATCGACACCCATGAAAGGTATAATCCTTGCCGGCGGATCAGGGACCCGGCTTTATCCGCTGACGCTGGCGGTGAGCAAGCAGCTCATGCCGGTGTACGACAAGCCGATGATCTATTATCCACTATCGACGCTGATGCTGGCCGGCATCCGGGAAGTGCTCCTTATTTCCACCCCCCACGACCTGCCTAAATTCCAGCAACTTTTTGGCGACGGCAGTGCCCTGGGTATGTCGTTCTCCTACGTGGAACAACCCGATCCCAATGGTCTGGCCCAGGCTTTTGTGCTGGGCGCGCCTTTCGTCGGTTCCGATCCGGTCGCCCTCATACTGGGTGACAACATTTTTTACGGAGCGGGCCTCGGCGAAATGGCCCGGGCCTGTGCCCATCCCGACGGCGGAATTATTTTTGCCTACCAGGTAGCCGATCCCGAACGCTATGGCGTGGTGGAGTTTAACCAGGATTTGCGGGTGATCAGTATTGAGGAAAAACCGGCCCGGCCTAAAAGCCACTTTGCGGTGCCCGGCCTGTACTTCTATGACAACGAAGTGCTGGAGATCGCCAAACACCTCCAACCCAGTCCGCGTGGGGAGTACGAGATCACGGACGTGAACCGTATTTACCTGGAGCAGGGACGCCTGCAGGTGCGCGTGATGGGCAGGGGCTTTGCCTGGCTGGACACCGGCACCCACAAAAGCCTGATGCAGGCCGGCCAGTTCATCGAAACCATCGAGGACCGGCAGGGACTTAAGATCGGCTGCATCGAAGAGATCGCCTGGGAAATGGGCTTTATCGACTCTACCCAACTCGAACGCCTGGGCCACCAGTACATCAAGAGCGGCTACGGCGAATACTTACTGGACCTCCTGAAGTAGCGCCCACTTTTAGTGGGCGTGCCGAGTGGCCGTTGCTGCGCCAAACAAAGGTTGGCGTTACTTCAGCACGCTGCGCAACTGCTTAAAATCCAACATATTAAAAGCCAGAAACCCCAACCCGCCTGCCGCCAGGGCGCCACCGAACTGCGCTGTCCAGGGCCAGCTTGTTTTGGTAAAGATCAGCCAGTCAGCCAGTAACAGCCACCCTGCGAACCCCATCACCTGCACCAGCCCCCGGCGGCTGGGCCGAAAGGAGAAGTGGCGTATGCAGAGCCAGACCATGGCCAGGGCGATGAACAATTGGGTGCCCAGCGTCGCCCAGGCCGAACCGACCGCCTGCCAGCGGGGAATCAGCAGCACATTGAGCACAATATCGAGCGCCAGCCCGCCGACGAAAAAGCGGTTCATCTGCATCAGCCGTTCGTGGGCGGTGAGCAGGGTGCTGAAAATATAGGTCACGCTCACCGGTACAAACGTCCAGATCAGTACCCCCAACACCTCCCAGCGATAAGGCGACGCTTTGGCGGGCATCATCAGTTCGACCAGCGGCTGCCGGGCGAAAAAGACGGCGGCCACCAGGGTCAGGCTGCCCACCCAGATCAGCTTGAAACTGAGGGACACCAGCGGGCGCACCGTCGAGCCATCCGGCTGCCGGTGTAGCAGCCGGGCAAACATCGGCAACAGTAACGATGCGAACAGATAGCCCAGCATATTACAGGCATCCAGCAGGCGGTAAGCGCCGGCATAGACGTCGGCATGCAGCACCCCATCGGGCAGCATGCGCTCCAGGATCACGGCATCCAGCCGGGTATAGGCCGTCATCAACAGGATGACCAGCGCGAAAGGGTAACTTTTTTTGAGCAGGAACAACAACGACAGCCGTCCGCTGCGCCAATGCCCCAGCCACGAAGGTCGCACCGGGAAGTCCGCCTTGCTGCGCATAACCCAAAAGGCGGTGCATGCCGTGGCCGCCAGAGCGACCGTTTGGGCCAGGGCAAATAATTCCACGCTGAAAGCCATCGGCAAGGGATTCGCCCACAGCACCAGGCTACAGGTGCCGAGCATCAGCAATTTATCCAGTGACGACAGTACGCTGTCCACCCGGTAATGGCCCAGGCCCGATATATTGGAACGCAGAAAAAAGATGATCTGGGTGAGGATCTGGTTAACCAGCAAAATGGACAGCAGCCCCATGGCGCGCTGGTCGTAACCGGCGATGCCCCAGGCCACTGCGGCCGTCAGCACAAAATACACAATGCCCAGCAAGCCTTTGAGTAAGAGTAAGTTGGGGAAGTATTTCGGCAGCAGCTGGGGGTGCTGACTGAGGTTGCGGTTATTAAAATTCTGGATCCCGAAGTCGTTCAGGATTTGGAAGAGGTAGGTAAAATTGAACAGCGTGAAGTACAGCCCGTAGTCGCCGTCGGGGACGCGGTTCTGCACCGTCAGGTCAATGCCGAAGATAAAGAACGGCTTGATCAACAGATTGATAAAGACCAGAAAGACGATGTTCAGCAGGAATTCGCGGTTCAAAATCAGGAATTAGGAGGCAGGAATTAGGAGGCAGGAATTAGGAAAAAGGAGACAGGAATTAGGAGACAGGAGGTATCATGGATCGGATGAGGCCGTTTAGTATTTTTCCTAATTCAGCAGCCTGCTGGAGGCCGTTTATCTGATCTGCTTCCGAGATAAAAGAAAGGCGACTGGCTAGGTAGAGCATTGACTTTACCTCACTGCAAGAGCCTTTGGCAATACGCAGGAAGCGGGTAAAGTCCCGGTTGCTCCCTTTTTCAAAGCCTTCGGCAATATTGTTGGAAGTAGAAACCGCCGCTCGGCAAATTTGATCCCTGAAACCAAAATCACGTATGGCGCCGAATTTGGCATAAATAAAAACTGCTGTGTCCTGGCTTTTTTGCCAGACAATCAAATCTTCAAATTTTTGAACTGCCATTTGCTTGTGGTTTTACATTAAAAGTTTTGTCCACAAGTTCTGCTATTTCCTCCAGCCCTGGCCCAACCCACTCAATTCCCATCACCTGTCTCCTTTTTCCTGTCTCCTGTCTCCTAATTCCTGATTCCTGTCTCCTTTTTCCTGTCTCTTAATTATCCGTGACCGATTCGATCTTACCGCCCTTGATCTTCAAAATGCGCCGGGTCCGCTTGGCCAGTTCCATATCGTGGGTCACCAGCACCAGCGTGGTGCCGGCGGTCCGGTTGAGGTCGAAGATCAGGTCCACGATGCCGGCGGCGTTGTCGGCATCCAGGTTACCGGTCGGTTCGTCGGCAAAGAGGATTTTCGGGCTGTTGCTAAAGGCGCGGGCGATGCAGACCCGCTGTTGCTCTCCGCCGGACAGCTGCGCCGGGTAGTGGTCGAGGCGGTCGAGCAGGCCCACCTGACCCAGCCACTGCCGGGCCACCGTCTCCGCGCTGGCGTCGCCGCGCAGTTCCAGCGGCACCATCACGTTTTCGAGGGCGGTGAGGGTCGGAATAAGTTGAAAATTCTGAAACACGAACCCTACGTGGCGATTGCGCACCTCTGCACGCTGGTCTTCGGAAAGCGGTTCCAGCTCGATGCCATTGAGGGCCACCGAGCCGCTGGTGGCCCGGTCCAGGCCGGCGCATAAGCCCAGCAGCGTGGTTTTGCCCGATCCGGAGGGCCCGACGATGGCAAAGGTGTCGCCGGCCGCCAGCTCGAAGGTGACGTTGTCCAGTACCGTGAGCGCTTCGCCGTTGGCCGAGCGGTATTGTTTGGTGAGTTGGTGGGCGGTCAGCATCTTGCGGTAGTGGTTGATAAAGGTTGATAAGGTTGATCCTATCCCGCCTCCAACAGAAGATGCGCGGTTTTGCTCACCTCCGCCCGGAGAAAGCGGACGGAACGTGGAAAATTTCGGATGAAACCTACGATTTCGCGGTTCCGGTTTTTGGTACAGCTGATGCTGCAAATGAGCCAGATAGTCCTTGCCAACCGCCTCCCCTACTGATACTTCACCGTCACTTTGTTCATGACATCGCCCGGCTGCAGTTGGTCTACCACGTCCATGCCAGTCAGCACTTTACCGAAAATGGTGTACCGGCCATCCAGGTGCGGCGTAGGCGAATGGGTGATGAAGAACTGCGTGCCTTCGGTATCCGCCCCGGCGGAAGCCATACCGAGGTAGCCGGCTGCATCGTACCAGGCCAGACCGATTTCGGTGCGCAGCGAATAATCCTCCGCGCCATAGCCGTCGCCACGCGGACAGCCGCCCTGGCTGACAAAGTTGGGTACTATGCGGTGAAAATTCTTCCCGTTGTAAAAGTTGGTTCCGGCCAGTTGCAGGAAATTGGCCACCGAGCCGGGCGCCCATTGCGGGTACATCGCGAGCACGATATTCCCTTTGGCCGTCTCGATCGTAACCATCGTTCCGGAGGTCACCAGTTTCAATCGCTCCCAGTCGATCGGATGATTGAAGGGAATGGTGGGCGATGCCGGAAGTGGTTTTTCTAAAAAATAAGCGATGGTTTGATCCAAAGCGGCGTAGGCCTCCACATCGCGCGGCATTTTCAATTTGCCCAGCACGCGTTGCAGCTCGGGTACGCGGAGCGAATCGCGTAGACTGCGGTAGTTCAGGGCGGGTATGCGCAGGCCTGGTGCGGCGGAAGCGACCAGTCCGGCATCGGCCGTCCCGATAGCCTCGCGGAAATAGAAATACAACTCGCGACGCGCTCCTTTGGCGGCTTCGCCGAAAAAACCGTAGAAGTTGGGTTTCTGCGCAATGGCGACCAGGGCTTCGGCAGCAGCGGTCTTTACCGCCGGGTGTACGTCGCTGAAACCCTTGTCGTGGATCCAGCGATACTGCCAGCTAAACTCCCCCAGGGCCGCCAGACAGGCCGCCCGGTCGTAGGGATTTTTAGCCTGCACGAACATTTCCCGCAGGCGGTAATTCACAAAATCCTTGGACTCCGGCTCGTTTTTGCCGGACAGCCATTTATTGGAAGCGCGGAACAGGGCGATCTGCACGGGCAGCGGCAGATTGGCATTTTCGCGGGCAATACGCCAGTAGTAATCGCTGTCGCTGATCTGGCCGTTGGCAATGAAAAATTCCGCCGCCGTGCGGGCGATCTGCACGTTCGGATCGAACAGGCGGGCAAAGACCAGGGTGC
>JBKJKS010000513.1:0-10154 GCA_046597295.1 Saprospiraceae bacterium | reverse complement strand
TGGGTGATTTTGTGGCGCCGGTAGCCCCCCCCTACCCCCCCGTAAAGGGGGGGAGGAACGCTCACGTGGACGGGGGGGGGGGGATTATTGATGGGATTTTGGTTGCCGATATTTCCGCCGTAGAGGGAGCCCCCCCCTACCCCCCCGTAAAGGGGGGGAGTACCGCTCACGTGGACGGGGCGGAAGAGTATGTGGTAGTTGAGGGGCGGATTGATACGGCAGAAGAAGAGGATGCTGGAGGAGATAGAAATACTTACAAAACTGCGAATGCATTGGTTTATAAGCAGTTGAAAGAATTTTCGCGTGACTTAAGGAATTATCCAACGCCGGCAGAGCAGCACTTATGGCAGTTGTTACAAAGCCGGCATTTAGATGGGTATAAGTTTCGTCGCCAGCATATCATTGATTGTTTTATTGCTGATTTTGTTTGTTTGGAGAAAAGGCTGGTCATAGAAGTAGATGGAATCATTCATCAATTGCCGGAAAATAAGATCAGCGATGCAGATCGCACCGCGGTGTTCAACCATTTGGGTTTTCGGGTCATTCGATTTAGTAATAACGAGGTGTTATACGATACTGATCAAACCCTAATTAAACTACAGGAAGCGTTGGAATTAACAGACATTCTAAATGGTCATCAACCCTATCCAACTGCCCTGACCAACGATCAGGAAAGCAACGGGGCCCTGCGCGTTATCCCCCCTTTTACGGGGGGGGCAGGGGGGGCTACATCTCCGGCGCTTTCTTCCGAATCCCCCGACCCCCTCGCCGGCAAAGACTACCTCGGCGCTTTCGCCGTCACCGCCGGCATCGGCATCGAAGCACGGGTCAGGGATTTCGAGGCGGCCCACGACGATTATTCGGCCATCATGCTCAAGGCCCTGGCCGACCGGCTGGCCGAAGCGTTCGCCGAACGCATCCACGAACGGGTGCGCAAGGAATTTTGGGGATATGTGACGGAGGAAAGTATGGAGAATGATCAGCTGATCGCCGAAAAGTACCAGGGCATCCGCCCGGCCCCCGGCTATCCGGCCTGCCCGGAACACACGGAAAAGCAGCTGCTATGGGATCTGCTGGAGCCGGACCGCATTGGCATGTCGCTCACCGAAAGTTATGCCATGTACCCGGCGGCAGCGGTCAGTGGTTGGTACTTCGCCCACCCGGAAGCCAAGTATTTCGGTTTGGGGCAGATCGGGAAGGATCAAGTGGAAGACTACGCGCGGCGCAAAGGCATGAGCGTAGCAGAGACGGAACGCTGGTTGGCGCCGGTGCTGAATTATGGGTAAAGACGGTCGGCACTTACTTTTCCACCACGCACACCGGTGTGTTGACCGCCACGCTCTTCACAAAGACCGGTAAATCCCCTTTTCGCAGGTCGTACAGGGAAATATTGCCGGTGTCTTGATTGCCCACCAGCAACCAGTTTCCATCATTGGTCAGGTGAAAGCCACGGGGCGTCTTGCCGTGCGTGTCTACCTGGCCGACGGATTGTAAGGCGCCGGCACCATCCACGCGAAATACGGCAATGGAATTATGCCCGCGATTGGAGGCGTACAGGCTGCGGCCGTCTTTCGACAAATGAATATCGGCAGTAGTATTCGCTCCGGTAAAAGCAGCCGGTAGGGTTGGGAGCTGCTGGCGCTGCTGGAGGTTGCCATTTTCCAACACCTGCATGACGGCGACGGTGTTGTTCAATTCATTGAGCACGTAGAGGATTTTTCCGTCGGCGGCGAAGGCCATGTGCCGGGGTCCGGTGCCCGCGGGCATTTCAAAAAAGGGTACTTCTGCCGGCACCAGCTGGCGTTGCGCCCGGTCAACCTGATAAATCATCACCCGATCCGTCCCCAGATCGGCGACGTAAACGAAGCGGTCGTCCGGACTAAATACCGAGCTGTGCGGGTGCGAGGCCTCCTGCCGGGGACTTGTTTTGGGTACATTGGGCAGTTGAATCAGCTGCGGTGCAGTCTGATCGGTCATGGGCAGCGGCACTGCGCAAACCACACCACCGACATAGTTGCTCACCACGGCCAGCTGCGCACTTTTATCCAGGCTAATGTGGCAGGCAGCAGCAGCGCCGGTATTCACGGCTGCACGCCGCTGTCCGAAAGCATCCGCTCGAAGATCGTAGGCCTCGAAACGGCCCGGGCTTATTTCGTTAGCGGCATATAGCACGGTACGATCAGCTGATAAGGCCAGAAATGAGGGGTTGGTCATGCCCCGGATGGTATCGGTGATCTGCAACTCCAGCGTAGCCGGATCGAAAGTCATTTTATAAATGCCGTCGCCTTTACCGTCTACGTGCCCTTCCTTTTGGGTGTAGGTACCAACGTAAAATGTCATGCTGGGAGTGGTGGGTTTGATGTTTTGCTGGCAGCGCCCGCCGTGGAGAGCAAGCAGCAACAGCAATAGGGAATGTAAGATCGGGAAGCTTGTTTTTGATAACATGTATTACAGATCAAGATTGTGGCGACAAATATAGACTTAAAGTGCATAGTGCCCTTCTATCTTAACCGTAGGTAATTTACTTCATTCCCCGGATCCAGGCCTTTACCAGTTCCACCCCCTCCTTATGCGCCAGCTGTCGCCCCAGTTCCGGCATGCGGATACCCGGATCGTCGCTTTCCATGCGATACACCAGGATGCTCTCGTTGGGCTTGCCCGGTACAATACCGTAGCGACGGTTACCGCTGCCGCGTCCGGCCGCCACGGGGGCTTTGCCGATGCCCAGTTTTTCCGGGTCTTGTTCATGGATGCCCAGAAACATACCGCTGGTACTGGCCGGTCCGTGGGGGTTGTGGCAATGGGCGCAGTTGGCATCCAGGTAAGCCCGGGCGCGGGCGGTGGCAAAGTCCGCCGCCGGCAGTTGGGGACACTGCTGATGCAGGGCATCGTCCGTCAGCCGGTAGTCGGCCAAACGGGGCGCGGTGGCTGGATCGAAGCCGGCAGGCAAGGTCAGGTGACCGAGCCGCTGCCAGGCCAGCAGTTGATTTTCCGTACCGGTGTCCGGCAAATTGAGTTGACGGGTGGTCATGCCGATGGGTACGAACCGGCCATCATCAGAATGGCAGCCCTTGCACTGATTCAGGTTGGGTACGGCATAATCGAGTTTTTGCGACTTTCCAGCAGTGGTTTGCCATTGCACGGGCAGGGTCTGGCCGGCTACTTCCAGCCGGGCGTCGGTCTGTTCGGCGTTCCAGACGTAGACGAGGGCTTTCCAGCCGGCAGGCTCCCGCAACAGCAGCCGGGTCTCCAGAATGCGCCGGCCGGCCTCCGGCCTGGCTGCATCCTGGAAGTAGAAGAAGGTTTTGATGATCACCGCGCCGGTGGGGAACTCAAAGGCCGCATCGGGCTGATACACCATCTGCGTGCCGGCGGGTAAGGCAATGAAGCGCGCTTTTTCGGCATAGTCGCTGAACAGCGGCGCATTCACCGCGTAGGGAAAGACCTGCGGAGCGGGATTCAGCTCGGCCAGCGGACCGGTAAAAAATGCGTAATCGGAAAGATTGGGCCTGGGCGCCGGAGGCGTTTGCAGGGTAGAGAAGGCGGCCAGCCAGCCCCCCATCAGGAGCAGTGCTGCCAAGCCAAGCGCCGGCCGGGGAAACCACTTATTGGTCATCATTGCTGGTCATTGCATTATCCAATACACAGTTGTACAACTGCAAATCGCGGCTGATGCCTTTGAAGTTCTTGTCTGCTTTCAGATTGGCAAACGAGCCTTCCGCATTGTTACGAATACAGATCCGGCGCTCCGGTTTTACCGAGCCGTCAGCGGCTACATCAGCCGGATTTTGAATGCCGTCGTAAAGAATATGCGGTACGTTGCGCCCGAATTTCAGCCAGAACAGAAAGCCCAGTTTGCTTTTCCAGGTGGGCATGCGTTTGCCGGTCGAGTAAATGTTATCGTGCACATAAATGCCCGACGGGTAGGGATTGTAGGCCTTGTCCTTGATGGGAATCTCGGTCAGAAAATAGCTGGCAATGACGGTGGAAGCGGTTTTATTATCCCAGATCTTGTTGTTAAAAATTTCCACATCACTGGTGGCCAGAATCATCACGCCGGTGCCGCTGGGCACTTTGCCAACAATATTGCCCTTCGGGGCAAAATTCCGGTAGTTATTGCGGGCAATCAGGTTATCGTACACCTGCACGTGGCCGCCCTGTTTTTTGATCAGATCGGGCAGATCGAAGACCAGAATGCCGCCGGTGTTATCGAAGGCCTGATTTTTCCAGACCCAGGCATTGGTCGTGTTCTCGATCTCGATGCCGGCCACGTTGTTTTTAGCCACACAGCCGGTTATCCAGACACTGTCCGACTGACCGATGTACAAGCCGGCATCGGAGGCGCCAATAGCGGTGCAACGCTCCATGCGTATGTTCCGGCACTGTACCGGATACAGGCCAGTAACGGCGCCTACGCCCTGTATCCGGCACTGTACCGGATACAGGGCGTAGGCGCCGTTACTGGCCTGGGGCTTGCCGGTCCAGCGGGCGGTCAGGTCGCGGAAGATCAGGCCCTGCACCTGCTGGGTCTTGATCAGGTCACCTTTGGAGTCCTCGATGGTGAACTGCTCGAGCACAATGTTCTCGGCATTGGTAATCTTCAGGCCTTCGGCGCCCTGCTTTTGGTTCTTAAAAGACAGGATGGTCTTATCCTGCCCGGCACCGCGGATGGTGACGTTCTTTTTAGCATCCAGCCAGAGGGTGGTGGTTAAAGCGATCAACCCGGCGGGCAGTTCGATTATGTCACCGTCCTCGGCCAGCACGAACTGGGTTTGTAGTTTCTTTTCCAGATCGCTCTGTGCGCCCAGCCGGACGATCACCGCGCAGAGTATAAAAGCAGGCAACAGTATTTTCTTCACAGTCTATTGTTTTATACGAGGGACCTCCAGGTCCGTCCATTTATTACTCCTTCAACGGACTTGGAAGTCCGTCATACAACTAAAACGAACTTGGACGTCCGTTGTACAACGACAGAACGGGCTTGGAAGTCCGTTGTACAATAAAAAAACCCCGACGGCTGCCCGTCGGAGTTTCTGCATTGTATCATCAAGAATATGCAACTGCGCTTAGGCCAGCTGGACATTCACTGCGTTCATGCCTTTTTTTCCACGTTGGGTTTCGAAAGTGACGGTGTCGCCTTCACGGATTTTGTCAACCAAACCGCTGACGTGAACAAAAATTTCTTGCCCGGAGGCGGAATCAACGATGAAGCCGAAGCCCTTTGTTTCGTTGAAGAACTTAACCGTTCCTTTGTACATTACTGAAAAACTTTAAAAAATGAATGAATCTGGCCAAAGCCGAGGCAAAGATATAGGGATGCAATTGAAAATCAAGGGTCCGAAAAAAAATTTAGCCGGGCGCTGGCTAGCCGTTTTGGGTGATACGCAGTCGATCCGCAACCATCTGTAAAACTTGGTTGTTCTCAGGCTTTGGCACCTCATCGGGTGCTTATCCTTCATTAAACCTGGCACCGATTTTCCTGTCTAATCCTGTCGGTTCTTTTGATCAAATTCTTTTATCTCGCTATGATGCAATTACGCTGTGCGCAGCCAACTACCTGCTCGGTAGTTGGCAGTATGCTATTGATTTTGTTACCCGCTTTTTTATTCAGCCAGATTGCACCCGGCGGCGGTATGAATGCCGCACAATTCAATATCGGTCATTTTTATGGAAAAGCAGTGGATGAAGCCACCGGTAAGGGCCTGGGGTATGCTTCGGTACAACTCACGGGTATGCGCTTCGACAGCGTTACCAGATCCATGCAGCCGGCCCTGATTGCCGGACAACTGACCGCCGAGAACGGCGATTTCAGCCTGGAAAATCTGCCCGTTCGGGGGGAGTTTATCTTGAAAATCAGCTACCTGGGCTACGGAGCGGTGGAACAAAAAGTCAGTTTTGGCAGTCCCGGTAAGCCGGGCGGCGGTCGCCCGGGCGGCAATGGACCGGGGGCAGCCGCCGGCGCGGTGGATAAGGACCTGGGCAATATCCCACTGGCAGTTTCTTCGCAGCTCATCAAGGAGGTAACGGTGACTGGCGAAGCATCGCAGGTGACGCTGGCCCTGGACCGGAAGATCTACCGCGTCGATAAAGACGGCGTGGCCGCAGGCGGTACGGCCGAGGACGCCATGAAAAACATTCCCTCGCTTAATGTAGACATCGACGGCAACCTGACCATGCGCAACGCCGCTCCGCAGATTTTTGTAGATGGCCGCCCGACCACTCTCTCGCTCGATCAGATTCCCGCCGATGCTATTGATAATGTGGAAGTTATTACCAATCCCTCGGCCAAGTTTGATGCGTCGGGAGGCAACGCGGGCATTGTGAACATCGTACTGCGCAAAGACCGGAAAGTGGGCTACAACGGCAGCGTTCGCACGGGCGTGGATATGCGCGGCCGCTTCAACCTCGGTGGCGACCTCAACGTCCGACAGGGTAAAATCAACACCTTCGTGAGCGGCAACCTGAATCAACGCCGTTCGCTGGGGACCGGCGGAACCGATCGGCAGAATCTGTTCGGCCCTGTCCGCACGAACGTGTTCCAGAACTCGGAGTCGGAAAACCGGGGTTTCTTTGCTTCGGGGCGGGCGGGCATCGACTGGTTCGCAACCAATCGCACCACCTTCACAATGGCTGGCAACTACACTGCCGGCAATTTTAATTCCATGGACGATCTGCGCATCCGCACGGACACCGTGGGGTCTACTTCCAGTCTGGCGCTGCGGCAGACCGATAACCATCGGATGTTCCGCAATTTTGGCGGCCAACTGTTGTTCAAACATTTATTCCCAAAAGAGGGCAAGGAACTGACCGCCGACGTGAATTACAACGGCGCTCGTTTTGAAAACGACGGGGAATTCAACACCGATTATCAGGACGCTCCGCTCCGGACGCGGCAGCAACAACTCGGCAGCGGCACGAATAATTTCGTCACCATGCAGACCGATTTTGTGAATCCCCTCACGGCCAGGATGAAACTGGAACTCGGCGCACGCGCCGCCCTGCGCGCTTACCAGAGCGAGAATGAAAGCGGACGGTTTAACTTTTTAAGTGGGCAATTCGAGCGGACGCCGGGCTTCGCCGATCGGTATAAATTCGATGATCAGGTGTACGCCGCCTATGGCACCCTCAGTCATTCTTTCCCGAAATGGGGTTACCAGCTGGGCTTGCGGGCCGAAAGTTCGCGCTACGTGGGCACGCTGCTCGATATAGATTCGACCTTTCAAAACGACTACCCGGTCAGCCTGTTTCCCAGCCTGTTCCTGACCTATAAGCTGAACGAGGACGACAATGTGCAGCTGAGTTATACACGCCGCATCAACCGGCCGAGTTTTTTCAACCTCATTCCCTTCTACGACTTTTCCGATTCGTTGCTGCTTTCGCGGGGCAACCCGGGCCTGCGTCCTGATTTCACCAATTCGTTGGAGCTCCAGTACCAGAACATTTTCGTGCAAGGGCATAATTTACTGCTGTCCGTGTACTACAAACAGGCGACCGACCTGATCACGCGCTACCAGTTCGTGGAGTACAATGATGTGCTGGAGCGCGACGTCATCGTCTCCAGTTACGCCAATTCCAATTCCAGCGTCGCCTATGGCACGGAAATGACCTTGAAAAACACGTTTTTCAAAATCATAGAACTGACCAGCAATTTGAATTTCTACAACTCGATCGTGGATGCCCAGAATGTGGAGACCACTTTGAAGACGGAGCAGTTCACCTGGTTTGCCAAGGAGAACCTGGCCTTCAGGTTGCCCCAGGCCTTTACCGTGCAGTTCTCGGGCTCCTACCAAAGCCGGACGGCTTACTCCACGGATGGTGGTGGGGGTGGCCGCGGGGGTCCGGGCGGTGGCGGCGGCGGCGGTTGGATGGGCGGTACCTCCAGCACGGCCCAGGGTTACAGCATCCCGGTGTGGTACGTCGATGCTTCCCTGCGCAAAGACCTCTGGAAGCGTAAGGGTACCCTTACGCTCAATGTACAGGATATTTTCCGCTCGCGGCGCACCGGCTCCCACTCCGAGTCGGCTTTTTTCGTGCAGGACACCTGGCGCCGCCGCGACCCACAGCTGATACGGCTGAATTTCTCCTACCGGTTCGGGAAGTTCGACGTTTCGCTGTTCCGTCGCAAGAATACGCGCGTAGAAAGCGAAGGAGGGGAATTTTAAGATCCCGACGGACAGTGAATTGAAAAAGGGGCAGAACATCTGCAAAAAACTTCATGCTGCAGCCCTTACTTTTGCCCACCAAAATACGCTGCCCGTGAAATTCCTTGCGCGCCTGCTGCGGCGCTGGTATCGCACTATTCCCCAGGATGACACGGGGCGCCTCCTGTGGGGAAAATACTTTCGTCGCCTGGCCCTCTACCTGATGGCCTGGTTTTTGGGCCTGTCCATCGGTCTTACGCTGCTGTATGCGGTGGTGCCCGTGCCGATCACGCCGCTGATGGTGGTTCGCTGCTGGGAGCAGGCCTGGGAAGCCGACCGGCCGGTACGTCTCGACAACTACTGGGTGTCATTTGGTGAACTGTCGCCGCATCTGCAACTGGCGGTCGTTTGTGGGGAGGACCAGTATTTCCTGGAACACGATGGCTTTGATTTCCGGGCCATCGAAAAAGCGTATTCCTATAACCAGAACCATGAGCGGAAGCGTGGCGCCAGTACCATCAGCCAGCAAACGGCCAAGAACGTGTTCCTCTGGCCGGCGCGTTCCTGGCTCCGCAAGGGTTTTGAAATCTACTTCACCTTCCTGACCGAGCTGTTCTGGAGCAAAGAGCGGATTATGACCGCCTATCTGAACGTGATCGAATTCGGCGACGGTATTTTCGGCGCGGAGGCCGCAGCGCAGCATTTTTTTCGAAAAAGCGCCAAAAACCTCAATCGCGAAGAAGCCGCCGTGCTGGCCGCCGTGTTGCCCAATCCGCTGGAGTGGTCGCCGCTGAAGCCCCCGCGCAACGTCCGCGAACGCCAGCAATTCATCTTATCCCAAATGCGGATGTGGGGCGGCCGGCTGGACTACGATCATCCCAATACGCCCAAAAGGACCGAGAAATAACCTGATTGATCAAGCCCATGGCCCAGCATAAACGCAAACCTGCTCTGCTCCCCCCTGTCCAGATATCCGCCAGTCCGCCGGTTGCGGCGCGCTTTTCTTTTTTCAGTCATCCCTGGTGGCCGGCCCTGGCCCTGGCAGGCGTGGCGCTGCTGGTCTGGGGCAGTTCCGTACAGAACGATTTTGTCTTTTTCGACGATGACAAAGCCATTTTGTACAATGCTGCCCTGCGCCAACCCTCTTTCAGCAAATTTTTTTCCGGCCAGAACCTGGGCATGTACGCACCCTTGACCTGGCTGGCGTACTGGCTGGGCAGCGCCTTCTCGGGACAGGATGCCTGGGGCTATCATTTGCTGGGCCTGGTGCTCCATGCGGTAAACAGCGTATTGATTTTCAGTCTGTTGCGTCAGCTGACCGGGCAGCATTGGGCGGCTTTTGCAGCGGCGCTGCTGTTCGCGGTGCATCCGGTGCAGGCCGAAGCGGTCTGTTGGGCGGCGGCACTGAGTACCGTGTTGTTTTCCACTTTCTATCTCGGCAGTGCCCTGGCCTACCTGCGCTGGACGAAGGCCGGAAATACTGGCTGGCTGGCCTTGTCCCTGGGCATTTTTCTGTTGTCCAGCCTCGCCAAATCGGCGGCCGTTACGCTCCCCCTGGTGCTGATCGCTATTGATTTTTACCGGTTCGGTCGCCCCCAACGGCGGCACTGGCTGGCCAAATTGCCTTTCGTGGCGATCAGCCTGCTCTTCGGTTTCAAGACCTTCCTCACCCGGGCGCAGGAAGGACACGACATCGAAACCGCCTCCAGCGCCTTCTCGGCGCTGGATCGTTTCTGGATGGTCAGTCAGACCATCCTTTTTTACCCGGTCAAGCTGCTGGCGCCGCTCGGCTATTCGCTGGACTATCCCTTTCTCAAGTCCGCCGGGGTCTGGTCGTGGACCTACTATGCTGCGCCGGTGCTGCTGTTGGGATTGGCCATTCTGATCTGGACAAAACTTCGTTCCCAGCGCGAGGTACTGCTGGGCCTGGCGCTTTACCTTCTCCCCTTGTCCGTCATGCTCCCCTTCAGCACGGTGGGTAGTTTTGAGTTGCGTTCCGATCGCTACGTGTAC
>JBKJKS010000491.1:0-6527 GCA_046597295.1 Saprospiraceae bacterium | reverse complement strand
CTGACGGACCATGGTAGCCAGCGGTGTTTCCAGCCGGTAGAACAGCAGCTGGCCGGCGCCCGTTCCGGTCGTCTCGAGCACTACTGTATTGTCGCCTTCGGCAAATATGCCGGACCGGCGGAACAGCAGTTTTCCGGTCGCTTCCCAAACCGTCAGCGTCGCCTCCATGTCGGCGGGCAGCCAGAACCCTATGCTCGTTTTGGCAGCAAATGGATTGGGGATATTTTGATACAGCTGCGGTAAACCGGAGCCGGCAGCCGGCGCGGCCCGGTCGGCTACTCCGGAATTTTCAGAAGCCGGCATTTTACTTGCCGCCGCACCGCCGCCCGTTGGCGCAAAGGGAAGGGGCACCCCGGTACAGGCAAAGTTTTCTTTGGCCGCCAGCAGCATAGCATTGATTGCCGCTACACCGGAGCCCGTAATCCAGTCCGGGGCAGTACCATCACTTTGATTAAAACATAGTTGAAGTTTCATCAATACTTGCTCGATCTTGATGGGGGGTTGTGCCGCATTGAACGCCAGGTTCAGATGAATTGAAAAAGCATTAGTGTTGCCCGTAATGGTAGGGGGCATAGCATTTTTCCCCAAATTAAAGGCGGTGATGATCTCCGTAATGGTCACCTGGGGATACTTCAGGTCGAGCAGTCCGTCGCAGTTGTCGTCGATGCCGTTCTTACAGTCTTCCAGCGCGTTCGGACGCACGGCGGCATTATTGTCGTTGCAATCATTATTGCAGATGGTATAGCCGTCACCGTCCGCATCAGGAAGCACCGTTACGGAGACCGTTTGGCTATTGGTACAACCACCTGCACCGGTTACGACCACCGTATAGTTACCGCTGTTGGCTGCAACGGCGTTGGAAATGACCGGGGCCTGGCTGGTGGAAGTGAAGCCGTTCGGCCCCGTCCAGAGCCAGGAGGTTGCCGCACCACTACTTTCAGTGAGTTGCAAGCTACTTCCGACACAAACCGGCGCATCGGCAGTCGCCAGCACCGCCATCTGACAGACCGGAACCGCCAGCAAGGCGCTTACACAGCCGGTGGCCAAGGCCCGGAAGGCGCCGTAAAAAGTAGTGTTCTGCGTGATGGTTGGCTGAAAAAGATTGGCCACACTTGCATACAATTCCGTGGTCTGGCTGGCATTGAACCACACCACCTCGTAACCGGCCGGCTGGTTTTGCAGAATAAGCGTGGCTGTGCCGCCGGGCTGCACGTGGGTAACTGAACCCGGATCGAGCAGTACCGGGTTCGGTGCCGCCACAACAGTTGGGCAAGCGGCGAAATTGTAACCGGTGTTGTTCGCCTGATTAATGGAATGGACGCCCATGTAGAAGCCCGCCGTCCCCAATTTTTTCATGTCTTTGACGTACAGGTAATCCAGGCAAACGGCACATCCGTTTTTAAAAATAGTGGCCTGACTGCCCGCCAGGTCGGACTGCAATACGGTCAAATTCCCGGACGTACCGGAGGCGATGAGCGTACCGGTTGGGTGGATGGTTTGTTGGCTGCCCTGGTAAAAGGTGTAGGTTTTGCCTACCGCCAGCTGGAGCGTCTGATAGGTGGCACTGCCAAAAAAAGTGCCGTTTTGTCGGAAGTCCGCCTCGCCGATCGTGTGGGGCCCAAACCAATGTATAGCGCCCGAACCTTCGAACAGGAGTTTACCCGTTACATTCCCCTCATTCAAATAGCCCGGCTGACCGGCATCAAGAAAAGATATGTTTTTAAAAGTTACCTCATCGTTGGCCGCCAGTGCGCCCCCGTGCTGGAACACCAGGTTCGCATTTTCACTATGGCATTTTCCATTGGCATAAAACAGCACCACGTTGACACCGGTACCCGTCACCGTCAGCGTGGAGGTGCCGAGAAAAATTTCAGTAAACGCGTTGAAGGCGACGGGGTTATACCGCTGAAAGTTACCGACGGTGATCGGGTAATTGTTCGTGTGAATGGTGCCGTAGCCGTGATTCATATAATTTGCCTGAAATGGCCCTTGCAAGGTCCAGACCCCGCCGATGCCGAGAAAATCAGCAGACTGGAGCGTGTTCCCGGCTAAATTAATGTTCTGCCCGCTCGTAGCAGCCAGAAAGTTGACCCCTACCTGGAATTGCATCGCCGTTACCAGGGTCAATGAAGCGTATACCGAAAGCGAATTGCCGGTGAACACAGGATTACCGGTCAGTCCCGTGCAATTCAGACTTTTACAATAAGCCGGCACATCTACGTTGACCAGCCCACCACCCGAAAGACCCGAGCCGGCCTTGAAAAACACATCATCCACACTGGTTGGCGGGCATTGGTTACCGTTGCCGGCGCCATCCTGCCAATGCGCGGGGTCGCTCCAATTGCCCGGGCCACCGACCCAGGTGAGTGCTCTGGGCGTTACCGAATAGGTCCAGCCGGCGGAGGCGCCTGAAATAGTGCTGTTCGTGGCCACAAAGGGCGCCGTGCCCTGCACCGAAACATCGTGTACTTCCAACCAATCGAAAGACAGTGCAGCGCCATCTTTTTTTAAAAAAGCCGCTACCCCCGGCGAGGAGGAGAAAAGTTTGGTTCGGTTCGAGCAGCCCCCGCCCGCATTCAATCCGGTCACCGTGCCGGTCGGGAGAATGGTCTGGATGCTGCCTTCCTGAAAATAATAGGTTTGCCCCGCCTGCAGGCGCAGGGTCTGAAAAGTAGCGCTGGCCCTGAAATTCCCGGATTTTTGAAACACTGCTTCACCGATAGTATGCGGCCCGAACCAGTCAATCACGCCGTGGCCTTCAAATAGTAATTTGCCATTTACATGCCCTTCGTTCAAAGCACCCGTTTGGTTCGGGTCAAGGAACGAAATATCGTGAAACGTAATTTCATCATTGGCCGCCAATGCGCCGCCATGCTGGAAAACCAGGTTCGCATTTTCACTATGGCATTTTCCATTGGCATAAAACAGCACCACGTTAACCCCTGTACCCGTCACCGTCAGCGTAGAAGCGCCGAGAAAAATTTCGGTAACTGAATTGAAGGCGACAGGGTTGTACCGCTGAAAGTTGCCGACGGTAATCGGTTGATTGTTCGTGTGAATGGTGCCGTAACCGTGATTCATATAGTCTGCCTGGAACGGCCCCTGCAAGGTCCAAATCCCACCGATACCAAGAAAGTCGGCATTGGGCAAGGTTTTCCCAGCCAAATTAATTGTATGCCCTGCATCGGAAGCTAAAAACGTAACCCCAGCTTGAAAAGTGACGCTGCTCGCTAATTTAAAAGAGCCATAGACATAAAGCCCTTCTCCTGAGAAAGTCGCAGCGCCGGCCAGGAGGGAACAATCAAAATCATCGGCATAACCGATAATGTCAAAATGAACGGAGCTTCCACTACCCAGCCCCGAGCTGGTCGTAAAGAACACGTGGTCGAACGCGGTCGGCGCATTCGGGTGAAAGGTTGTGCCCCCGTCAGCCGTGGCCCAGTGGCTGGCATACTGACTCCAGTTGCCGGTGCCGTTCACCCAATAGTAATTAAGGGCGGACAGTCGGAGCGCACCCGTAAACAGAGCTAAGAGCAGGAGAAACGTTCGGGCGATGCCGCGTGCGTGGGGTGGGGACACGCGAAGCGCGCCCGGGAAAGTAAAGAGACTTTTCATGAGGTAAGAAGATTGAAGAAGGTTGATTGTGTACGTCCGGTGTTTTCCCATATAAACAAAACGGCCACCCCTTTGCAGGAGTGGCCGTAGTATTGTCAATCTGCATCTAGTTCATCACTTTCACCATGCGGAGTGTTTGCAGTGTATTGTTTTGCTGCAACACGACGGTGTAGACACCGGCCGGGAAGTTTTTGGTCGATACGTTGAAGGCGTTACTTCCCTTCACCGCCTGGACCAGTTCTGCGGTTTGCACGCCATTGCTGCCGATAAAGCGCAGTTGTACTTCGGCGTCCGCCTCCATATCGAAGCGCAGCGTCACCACGTCCAGGACGGGGTTGGGTGCCAGGCTGAAGTGGAACGGATTGTCGCTTTGCTGTGCACCGTAGCGGTTCTCCGAAGAGCACGGATCGGTGGTCTGGCAGTTCTGGTAGTACTGGTTGACGTTTTCCAGCGCTTCGTTCAACAGGTCGCCAAAGTTCGGCGCGAAGGCGCCCGCACCGGCCAGGTAGTTGTTGGCCAGTTTGAGCAGGCTTTGCACGGTCGCCGGACCACTGCCCAGTTTGGCCAGCACGGCTGGGTCCACTGCGCAGTCGGGCAGATCCGCCAGGCGGCGCATGCCGAGGTTGCGGTTGTTGAATTTCTGGTTGTACAGCAGGTTCAACTCCACGGTCAGCACGGTGGCGACCAGTTCGTTTTTCAACGTTCCATCGCCATTGAGCAGCGGGGAGGCATCCAGGCAACCGTTGAGGTCGCTGAACTCCTGGTTACCGGCGGCCAACTGGTTGGTGTTGCCCGAAGCGGGCAGCATGCCCTGCAGGCAGGCGGCGCTGGTCACCGTGACGGTTTTGCCGAAGTTACCGGCGCTCAGTCCACCGAATTCACCGATCAACTGGTTGATCACCTGGGTGGTGTTCAGGCCGCTGAGTTGGGCTTGCGGGTCGTTCAAAGTCGATTGCGTGGCGGTGCACAGTGGTTTGCAGGTGCCGGTGGCCACGAAGGTGACCAGGAACTTGGCGCTGAAGTTGCCGCAGAAGTCCTTGGCACCCACTTCGAAAGTCACCGAATTGGGTCCGTTCTGGGCCACGATATTGCCGATACAGATGATGTCCTGGCAGTTGTCGTCCATGTAAGGCGCCAGGATGGCGGTGAGGTCCTCCACTTGTGGCAGGTCTTCCACGCAGATCACATCGATGGTGTCCGGCCCGGTGTAGTTGGCCGGCGTGAGGTCCTTGATCTGGAAGGACTGGTCGCAGGTGGTCATGTTGCCGCACTCGTCGGTGACCATGTACCAGTAGCTGAGGGTCATTGGCCAGTAGGCGCAGCCCACTCCGACGGAGACGGTGGTGGCCGTGACGGTGACGCCGCCGCAGTTATCCGAAGCGATCACGCCGGCCAGGTCCGGACCCGGCACATCGAAAATGCAATCCAGCGAGACATTGCCTTCCGGACATTTTTCGATGACCGGCGGGGTGGTGTCCACGACGGAGAAGGTGGCGGTGACGTAGTTGGTGTTGCCGCATATGTCGGTGGCGCGGAACTGGTAGGTGCGGATGAAGGTGTTACCACAGCCCGGTTTTTCGCCCAGGTAGAGGATAGCCGTTTCGACCGTACCGCACAGGTCGCTGACTTCAGCATAGCCGAAGTTATCGAGCCAGTCATACATTTCAGCCTCTCCGTTACAGCCCGGCATGCACTCTACCGCCAGGTTCTGGGGCAGCACATCGAAGGATGGCGGGGTGAGGTCGACGACGATGAACCGGGCATCGCGGAAGGCCACGTTGCCGCACGCATCGGTAGCGATGAAGCGGATGTAGCGCTGGAAGGTACCGGCACAGGTGGATGGGCAGAAGTGGCCGGGGGTATCCATGTAGGTCAGGGTCACGTTGGAACAATCGAAGACGGTGGCGCCGCCGAAGTTGTCCAGGTAACTCTGCAGGGAATCCAGGTTAATGGCCAGGTTGCATTCCAGGATAACATCGATCGGGTCATTGGTGAACTGCGGAGGCGTAACATCCACCACGGTAATCACCTGGGAGACGGTGGCGGAGTTGCCGCAGGCATCGGTGGCCCGGAAGGTGCGGGTGAGGGTGTAAAGCACCGGGCAAATGCCGGGGGTCTGGACCTCGCTGACCAATATAACGTTCACCGTACCGGCACAATTATCGGTTGCCGTGGGCAGGGTCACGCCCGGTATGAGCATGCAGTCGACCGTCACGTTGGGTGGGGGGTTAACGAAGACCGGTACCGTATTATCAAAGACGGTGATGACCTGGGTGCAGGTCGCCGAATTGCCGCAGACATCGGTAGCCCGGTAGGTGCGGGTCACGGTAAAGCGGTTAATACAGGTCTGGTTCGTAATGACATCCCCCACGAAGGTTACGGTCACCGTACCGCCGCAGTTGTCGGAGGTGACGATCGTACCCGGTGTAGGGGCCGGTACCAGGGCTGCACACTGCACGGTCAGGTTGGCCGGGCAGGTAATGACCGGCACGGTGTTGTCGAAGACCGTAATCACCTGGGTACAGGTGGCCGAGTTACCGCAGACATCGGTTGCGCGGTAAGTGCGGGTGACGGTGAAGCGATTGGCACAGGTCTGGTTGGTGATCACATCGCCTACGAAGGTCACGGTAACCGTGCCGCCGCAGTTGTCGGCCGCCGTGATGGAGGTGGGCGCTGGAGCAGGTACATTGCTGGCGCAGGAAACCGTTACGTTGGCCGGACAGGTCAACGTGGGCGGGGTGACGTCGTTCACGGTGATGAGTTGGGTGCAGGTGGCCGAGTTACCGCAGACATCGGTTGCGCGGTAAGTGCGCGTCACGGTGAAGCGGTTGGCACAGGAGCCTGGCGTGGTCACGTCACCAACGAAGGTGACGGTCACCGTACCCGGACAGTTGTCGCTCACGTTGGTTACC
>JBKJKS010000469.1:0-2954 GCA_046597295.1 Saprospiraceae bacterium | reverse complement strand
TGCTCCTGGGCGTTCTGGCCGGTACTGGCGTCCAGCACCAGCAGCACGTCGTGCGGCGCGCCGGGCAGTTTTTTCTCGATGCTGCGGTGGATCTTGCCCAGCTCCTGCATCAGGTGCGACTTGTTGTGCAGCCGGCCGGCGGTATCGATGATGGCCACGTCGCAGCCATGCTCCAGGGCGTAGGCGGTGGTCTCGTAAGCGACGGCGGCGGGATCGGCGTTCATGCCCTTGGAGTAAAAGTCGCAGCCCACCCGTTTGGCCCAGATGTTCAGTTGTTCCACGGCGGCAGCCCGGAAGGTGTCGGCGGCGCCCAGCACCACCTTGTACCCTTTTTGCTGGAATTGATACGCCAGCTTGCCGATGGTGGTGGTTTTGCCCACCCCGTTCACCCCAATGACCAGCATGACGTAGGGCTTTTTGCCTTCGGGAATATCGAAGTCGTCGGCATCGGCGGTGTTGTTCTCGGCCAGCAGCTGCACGATCTCGTCGCGCAGGATGCCGTTCAGTTCCGACGTGTTCACGTACTTGTCGCGGGCCACGCGGTCCTCGATGCGCCCGATGATCTTCACCGTGGTATCCAGCCCGACGTCGCTGGTGATCAGGATATTCTCCAGTTCATCCAGCACCTCGACGTCCACCGTACTCTTGCCGGCCACCGCGCGGGTGAGTTTATCGAAGAGGCCTTCCTTGGTTTTTTCCAAGCCCTTATCGAGGTCTTCTTTCTTTTCGCGGTTGAAAAACTTGTTGAAAAAGCTCATTGCTTTTGTTTAGAGGGGTTTAGAAAGGGTTTAGAGGGGTTTAGATCCAGCATGGTGCCGATTTTTCACGGCTTGGCTTGTCGGGGCAAGAGGGTCGAAATAGGTGGAAAGGTAGACTGAGTAACCTTCATCAGCGTTCTACAGATGACATTGTACAGCGACAGGACGGCTAAAAGGATCGACCTCAGCCTATAATCAGCTGAGGAGGACTCTACGCTCTAAACCCCTCTAAACCTCCTAAACCCCTCTAAACCCCTCTAAACCCAACCTTTTAAAAGTTGCCCTGTCCCCTCCGCACCGCATCGATCAGTGTGGATTTTTTGCGGCGGGCCACTTCGACGGTTTCGCCGCTCTCCAGCACGAGGTAGCCGCCTTCGCCTTTCACGTAAGTCTTCATGTAGTTCATGTTCACGATGTGGCTCTTGTGCACCCGCACGAAGCCGAGGTTGACCATGGTTTCTTCGAAGGCTTTGATGGTGCGGCTCGCCGTGATGCGTTCGCCGCCTTTCAGCAGGAAGTGGGTGTAGTTGTCTTCGGCTTCCAGGCGGATGATGTCGCGCAGGCGGACGAAGTGAATGCCGTCCAGGGCCGAAATGCCGATCTTTTCAAAAGCGTTGGGCGAGGAGGGGTTATAGTTTTGTTGCAGGATTTCCAGCCGCTGCTTGGTTTCCACATTGCGGTGCCGGATCCGGCTCACCGCTTTCATCAGGTCATTGCCCTCGATGGGTTTCAGCACGTAATGGATGGCGGCAAAATCAAAGGCCCGTTGCGCGTATTTGTCATAAGCCGTGACGAAAATAATGTCGAAGGGCGGCTCATCGAGTTCTTTTAATGCGTTGAAGACCAGGCCGTCGGTCAGCTGAATATCAAGAATGGCGACCTCGAACTGACCTTCGTACTTATCCACCAGCCGCAGAAAATCGGCATTGGAACCGCCCGTCGCCACTACTTCCACATCCGGGCAATAGGTCGCCAACTGGTTCAACATGTTCTGGAGGCTTTCCGGTTCGTCTTCGATGACGATGGCGCGATTGTGCATGGTTGTTTGCATGGAGGGAGCGTTATGGATGAAAGTGACCGGTGAAAGCAGCGGGGTCGCAAAAGTCCGGATTTATTCCAAAAGCAGCGACTTTTTTGTCATCCTGTACGTACTTGCCGGAGATTTTTTTCCATCGGCCGGTAGCATGACAGAAACACGGACCGGCCGGGAAACAACAGGAGTCAGCACCGGAATTCGGCACTGACTCCTGTTGACAACCAGACCGTAGGACGGACTATTGCTGGCGAATTTTGAGCCGCATACCCACTTTCACGCTGTCCAGGGTATTCATTTTGCGCAGGCTTTCAACCGTTGTCGCGTACTGACGGGCAATATCTTCCAGCGATTCGTTACGCTGTACGGTGTGGAACTGGTATTGGGCCGGCCGGGTATCATCGCGCCGCAGGGCAATAGCGGCATCGAGCTCAGCGGGTATGGCGAGCGGTTTCTTATCCGGTGCGGAGGTGATTTCCGGCTTTTTCAGTTTGTCCTGCGGTTGCACGGGCGCCTGGATGCGGCCGCTTTGGTGCTTTTGTACGAACACCGGGTGCCAGACCAACAGGCTTTGCCCGGCGGTGACGTAGTTGGAACTCAATTTATTCCAGGCCTTCAAATGTTCGCCATTGCAGCCGAATTTGGCAGCCAGGTCATTAATGTGCTCCGGCGCCTGCACCGCTATGGCATTTTTCCAGTAACGGCCATCGCCCAGATCGTCCCCCCCCGTGTAGTAGCTGTCGTTGTTTTCCAGCTGGTAGGTATGGGTCCCCAGGGAGTTGAGATAGCGAACATAAGCCGGCATGACCCGCTGTGGCAGGATGACGAAGTGCCCCGTCACCGTCGGCGGCACATAGTCGCGCTTAAAGCCCGGATTCAGTGCCTTGATTACGCCATAAGCAATACCGGTGGCGTCCGAAATGGCCCGGAATGACATGCCTTCGTATACTGTGATATAGGCAGTCAGTTGCTCGTCGAAATCAGGATCGTAGGGCTGGATGCCGTGCAGCTGGTAATAGTTGCAAATATAAGTGGCGGCAATAAATGCCGGCACGTAGTTGCGCGTCTCCTGCGGCAGGTAGCGCTGGATCACCCAGAAATTGGTGCTGTGGGCACGCTTGATGGCGGCATTCACCCGGGTGGGGCCACTGTTGTAGGCGGCC
>JBKJKS010000463.1:0-2641 GCA_046597295.1 Saprospiraceae bacterium | reverse complement strand
GCGCAGTGGACGCACGCGCATTCCACCGCGCATTCTTCCAGGCCTGCTGCTCTTCCTTGCTCAAAAACGTCCAGGCCACGATGCGGCTGGTCTTATGACCCTGGCCCATAGGAATGGTTTTCACCTCCGTAGCCGTCGCTTTCTTCAGGGCCTCCTGAATGCCCGGCAGCGTGGGTTTTTTGGAGATTAGCGTCGAGAACCAAAAGCAGGAGGTGCTGAACAGCTGGCTCTGGTTGATCATATCGCGGACGAATTTTTCTTCGCCGCCGTAACACCACAGTTCGCCGGGTTGCCCGCCGAAATTCCGGGTCGGCGCCGTGACCTTCTCCTGCTGTAAATTACGCAGTTTGCGTAGCGTACCGGCCTGGGCTTCCGCCAGGGAAGCGTGAAAGGGCGGGTTACAGACCGTCAGGTCGATCAGCTCATCCGGTTGGATGATCCCCGTAAAAATATCTTTGGCATTCGGCTGCAAACGGCATTCTACCCGCCCTTGTAAGGCCGGGTTGGCGGCCACTATTTTATTCGCCGAAGCAATGGCCACCGGATCGATGTCACTCCCGATAAACGACCAGCCATATTCCTGCGTGCCGATGATCGGGTAGATGCAGTTGGCGCCGAGCCCCACGTCCAGGCAGGTGATGTGGGGCCCGGTGGGGATTTTCCCATAATTGTTATTGGCCAGCAACGCCGCAATGTGGTGGATATAATCCGCCCGGCCCGGAATGGGCGGACATAAGTACCCTGCCGGAATATCCCAGTAGTCCAGGTTATAGTACCGCTTCAACAGCGCGGTGTTCAGCATTTTGACCGCAGCCGGATCGGCAAAATCAATAGACTCGTCCTGGTGGGCATTGATCACGACGAAGGGCGCCAGCTCCGGGCTGCGCTCCAGCAGTTCTTTAAAATCGTAACGGGCCCGGTGCCGGTTACGGGGGTGGAGTGCTGACTTTTCTTTGGGATGTTCTTTTTTAGTGGGCATGGGCTGGCAGGCGGATCGCTTTTTCTTAACCCGGTCACAAAGGTAGCCCGATCAGGCCGGCATTTGCGAACTGAAAGCAGTCATCCAAACAGTAAAGCCGGCAGCTTACGGGCTAACACCTCGTCAAAGTAGTTCATTTGCCCGGCGCGTTTCAGGTGTTCATCATCTAGCGTAAAGCCTTTGAGGATGCATTAAGGCGCATTGTCCGGGTCTTTGTTAAACCCGATACGCGGCCGGTTTTGCCATTCGACCGCCTGCGGCGCTTCGCTTTGCAGGGCGGAAATCTCCGTGGAGCGGGTGTGATTTTCTTCGCCCAGCTATGTAGCACACCCGACAGCATGGCGACGCCATGTTCGGTGAAAGCGAAGGGTACATACTTCGAAAATTTACCCCGCCCGCTCTCTAAGGTCACAATTTGTGACCTTAGAGAGCGGTACTCTTCCTGGGTGAGCGCAAACATAAAATCTTCCGGAAAACGCTCCAGATTGCGCCGGACAGCCTGTTTCAAAACTTTGGTAGGGACTTCGTACAAATCAGCCAAATAAAAATCCAGCAGGATCCGCTGTCCGCGTAAATCGTGGATTTTCTGTTTGATGAGGTGGAGTTCCATTCGGTTGGGGATATTTCGTTGGAAAATAAGTGCCGGAAAGACCTGGCAATTATACATACAATTGTTTTAAATTAAAAATATAATAAAACAATTTATACTATTTTCCAATACAAAAGCGCGAGAAGATGGATGTAAGCAAGTCCTCCACCCCAATTTCCCCCGTAATCTCGCCCAAAAACGCCAGCGCGCGGCGGATGTCCTGGGCAATGAAGTCACCGGTGACGTTGGTGTCGAGGCCCTGCAGCACGTCGGCCAGCGCGGCATCGGCCTGGCGGAGGGCGCCAAAGTGGCGGGCGTTGGTGACGACAGTGCTCTCCAGGTTAACCGCCCCGCCAGCGACGGTCTGGAAGAGTTTTTCCTTTAAAAATTCAATATTCATCTGATTCTTCGCTGATACGGGAATGATCTGCTCCGGGGTCAGGGTCAAGACCTTCCAGGTTTCAAAAACCTGGAAGGTCTCGCCAGGAGGAAGTAGATAAGGATGCACATCCGGCAGCGTCGGGTCCACCAGCCACTGGGTCTGGAAAAGCGGGTTGCGGTCCATCTTGTTGCAGACCACCAGGGTATGTTGCACCTCTACTTCCGTCGCAGACAGCAAATTTTCCAGATCGGCATGCACCTCGCGCAGCGTCATACCGCCGGCGACATCCCAAACGTAGACCAGGATCGAGGCCCGCTCGATCTGTTCCATCGTTTTGCGCACGCCGATGGCTTCTATCTGGTCCTGGGCTTCGCGCAGGCCGGCCGTGTCAATCAGCCGGAACTGCACGCCCCGGATGTTGAGCACGGCTTCGATGGTATCGCGGGTGGTGCCGGCGACGTCGGAAACGATGGCGCGCTCTTCGTTGAGCAGGGCATTGAGCAGGGTGCTTTTACCGGCATTGGGCCGCCCGGCGATGACGGTGGCCACGCCGGTTTTCAGGGCGTTGCCGAGGGAGAAGGATTGCAGCAGGGGCTGGAGGTGGGCCCGGATCTGGTGCACCAGCCTTTTCAGATCACTTCGGTCGGCAAACTCCACGTCTTCTTCGCCGAAATCGAGTTCGAGCTCCACC
>JBKJKS010000507.1:0-4047 GCA_046597295.1 Saprospiraceae bacterium | reverse complement strand
TTCGGACGGGACGATGTACCCGTTGCGCCCTTCGTCCACGGTCTCGCGACAGCCGACGCTGTCCGTCGTGATGATCGGTTTGCCCATCGCCATGCCCTCGAGCAGCACCCGGGGCATGCCTTCGCGGTAGGAAGGCAGCACCACGACGTGGGCGCCGGCGATGAAAGGCCGCACGTCGTCGCTGTAGCCGAGGTGCTCGATGGCGGCGCTGCGGATCCAGGCATCCAGTTCGCCATGCGGGATGGACGCCGGATTGGCCGCATCCGCTTTGCCCAGCACCTGGAAGCGGGCCTGGGGCGCTACGGTCTTGGTCAGCTGGGCCGCCCGCACGAACTCCCGGATGCCCTTGTCGCTGAGCAGGCGCCCGATGAATAGGAAGACCGGCGCGGCGTAATTGCTTTCCAGGCCCGGCAAAAAATGGGTCGTATCAACGCCCGTCCCCTTGATAACCAGGGTTTTATGCGGTGGGACGACTTTGTTGTATAAAAAGGCGGCGCGATCGTCGTGGTTCAGAAAAACCACTTTTTGTACAAACCGGAAGGCCAGCTGGTACAGAAAAAAGATCAGGCGGCGTAAGGGCGCCGGCGCGGTGGCCGTGTAGCCCAGCCCTTCCACCGTGGCAATCGCCGGTATACCCGTCAGGCGTGCGGCCAGGTTGCCGAAAATATTGGGTTTCACGGTGTATAACACCACCAGATCGGGGCGTTCCCGGCGGAACAGGCGGCGCAGCTCCAGCAGGGTATGCCAGTTACCAAGCAGTGACAAACTTTTGCGGGAAAGATGGTGGAGCGGCACGAATTGGACCCCGGGCAGGGCGCTCAGGTAGGCTTCGTAGCCATCGGCCGGTGCGGCACAGAGCAGGATGCAACCATCGGTGGCCAGCTGTTCCAGTAAGGAACGGCGAAAATTCCAGATATTCCAGGCACTGTTGGCCACCAGGAGGATCCGGTGACCGGGCCGGGCCGGCAGGAGGGGTAACGGGCGCGCCACAAAAAACTCCGCCGGGTTACGGTCAGCAGGCCGGGCGGAGTCTTTTTCGGTCAATGGGAAGGGGTTCAAGGTAATCAGGCAGCCACCGACAAGCGGCCGGCGCCCGACGGCAGGCGCGATTCGGGACCCGCCACCAAAGCGGCGATCTCGTCGACCGAACAGGGTTGCGGACCGGCCAGGGCGTAGACTTCCAGGGCCTGATCACGGGTAATGGACGGAAATTCGTCCAGGAACTCATTGACGCTCACGCCAATACGCAGGTAATCAAAAAATGTTTCAATGCGGATGCGGGTTCCGGAAAAAACCGGGGCGCCGTCCTGAATGTCGGGGTGTACGGAGATGGAGGAAGAAAAATGCATCCGGTGCTGCTGTTTAAAATGTTCATAATCCAGACCGGGATTATACGATAATGAGATGGGCGGATTAAAGAATAGCCAATTACGGGGGCTAATGTAGGGAGAGTTTGGAAGTTGCAAAATTTTGCCGGAAAAATCTTTTAAAAAGTTTTTTACAGGTATTCCATTCCGAAGCGCTCTTTGACCAAAGCGGTTACTTGCTTGATTTCCTGTTCTTTAGATTTTGGATAAATCAACAGTACGTCCCCTTCATCCACCACGATGTAGTCGCTCAGATCTTTGAGCACCACCAGTTTGCCGGGCGGCGTGCGCACCAGGCAATTGTCCACATCCAGCGCCAGGACGCGGTCGCCCTGCAGCATATTATCGTGCTCGTCTTTCGGGCATTCGGCATGCAGGCTCCCCCAGGTGCCGAGGTCGGACCAGCCGAACTCGGCCGGCAGGGTGTACACGTTGCCGGCCTTTTCCATGATGGCGAAGTCCACCGAAATATTGGGCGTCGTCGGGTAATGTTCGCTGATGAAAGCGCCCTCTTCCGGGGTGTTGTACCATTCGGTTCCCTGTTGCAAAATACGAAAAATATCGGGCGAGAGGTGCTCGTAGGCGGCCAGAATGGACCGTACGCTCCAGATGAAAATGCCGGCATTCCAGAGGTATTCGCCGGCTTCGAGGAACTGGCGGGCCGTTTCCAGGTTCGGCTTCTCGGTGAAGCGCAACACCCTGCGCACGTCTGCCGTCACGGCTTCGCCAAACTGGATGTAGCCGTAGCCGGTATCGGGGCGGGAAGGCTGGATGCCCAGGGTGACCAGCGCGTCGTGTCCGGCGGCAAAGTCCAGGGCCTGGCTGCATTTTTCCAGAAAGGCCGCTTCTTTCAGCACGATGTGGTCGGACGGCGCAATGATGAAATTCGCGTCCGGATCGAGGGCGGCCAGCTTGAAGGCGGTGTAGGCCACACAGGGACCGGTGTTGTTGCGGCTCGGCTCGCAGACGATCTGGTTGTCGCTGAGCTCCGGTATTTGCTCCCGAACCAGGTCGCGGTAGGCGGCATTGGTGACCACAAAAATATGTTCGGCCGGACAAATGGGCAGGAACCGCTCGAAGGTGAGGCGCAGCAGGCTTTTGCCCACGCCGAGCATGTCGAGGAACTGCTTGGGACGGGCTTCGCGGCTGCCGGGCCAAAAACGGCTGCCGACGCCACCGGCCATGATGGCTACGTAGGTGTGGGGACTCAAAATGAATTATGAATTATGAATTATGAATTATGAATTGCCTTAAGCATTGGTTACCTGACCCTTTACGGGGCGGGCTTACGCTGCGAATGCATCACGCCGGCTCGTCAAGTTTTTCCTTTACCTCCGTATACACCGCCCGGATGCCTTCTTCCAGTCCGATCTTCGCCCGCCAGCCAAAGCCCTGCAGTTTGCCAACGTCCATGAGCTTGCGCGGCGTACCGTCGGGTTTGGTCAGGTCGTGGCGGATGCTGCCGGTGTAACCGACGATCCGTTGCACGAGCTGCGCCAGTTCCAGGATCGAAATGTCTTCGCCCACGCCGATGTTGACCAGGCCGGGTTCGTCGTAGTGCTGCATGAGGTAGCTGCAGGCGTCGGCGAGGTCGTCCACGTGCAGGAACTCGCGGCGCGGGGTACCAGTGCCCCAGATGGTGACGTCGGGCGCGTTTTGCAGCTTCGCCTCGTGGAAGCGGCGGATCATGGCCGGCAGCACATGACTGTTCTGCGGGTGGTAGTTGTCGTTGGGTCCGTAGAGGTTGGTCGGCATGACGGACACGAAATGGCAGCCGTACTGGGCCCTATAGGCGTCGCACAGTTTGATGCCGGCGATCTTGGCGATGGCGTAAGGCTCGTTGGTCGGCTCCAGCAGGCCGGTCAGCAGGGCGTCCTCGTGCAGGGGCTGGGGCGCCATTTTGGGGTAAATGCAGGAGGAACCAAGGAACATCAGTTTCTGTACGTCATAGCGATAGGCCGCTTCGATCACATTGGCCTCGATCATCAGGTTGTCGTACAGGAACTCGGCGCGGTAGGTGTCATTGGCCAGAATGCCCCCCACTTTGGCGGCGGCAAGGAAGACGTAGTCCGGCTTTTCTTTTCTGAAAAACTCGTTGACTTCCAGTTGGTTGCGCAGGTCCAGCTGCCTGGAATCCGCGAGGGCGAAGTGTTCGAAGCCCTCCGCCTGCAGCCGGCGGTGGAGGGCCGAGCCGACCATGCCGCGGTGACCGGCGATATAGATTTTACTGCTTTTATGCATCTTTCCCATGGCATCGTTTGTATTTCTTCCCGCTTCCGCAGGGACAGGGTTCGTTGCGCCCGACTTTGGGCGCGCTGTGCCGCACGGTTTCAACGGGCTTGGTCCGCGGTGCCCAATAGCCGTCGTCCTCTTCCTCTTCATTATCCACCAGGTCACCCAGCATTTCGCGCATCAGCAGCAGCAGATGTTGCTCCACCGGATCATTGTCGAAGACGGGTAGCTGCAGGGGCGGACGGTTGGAAGCGGCCTGCCGTTTCAGGTACGCTTCGGTGTAAAAATCGTTCAGGTCGATGGGCAGCGGGCGGGTATCCCAGGGATCCGGCGCCCGGTTCATTTCCGCTTCGATGTCGGCCAGGTCGCCCATCACCTGCTCATCTATCCAGCCCTTTTGGTCCATCGCCCTGATCAACGGCAGTAACTCGGTTGCCCGCAGGTCGGC
>JBKJKS010000334.1:0-15851 GCA_046597295.1 Saprospiraceae bacterium | reverse complement strand
CGCCGTGGTTGCACTCCATGAATGGCACGAACGAGTACCAGCCCATAATACCCGGGGCACCCAGCATTTTGGGCCAGGGCACTGAGCCTTGAAAGTTAATCGCTCCGGTCATGCCCGGCAGATCCAGGCGCATTTGGCCGGCAGAAAAAAAGTTATTGCCTACTTCCAATGCAAACGGCCCCCCGCTAGGCCGAAACTCCGCGGCTGCAAACCGGTGGTACTCCGCCCGGCAATGCGTACCGTCCATGACCTGCACGAAGGCATGGCGTTCGCCCTGTGCCGACATGGCAATTCCCGGGATGAACGCCAGCGCCAGGCGCTCATCGGGCGAAACGATCTTGTAATACCAGCCTTCAAAATAGCGGCGTGTACGGCCCCAGCCATGATATTCGTCGGGATGCCAGGTAGAACGAATGCGTTTTAAAAGGTTCATTATGAAGATGTTGGCCAATGATTTCAACTCGTATTCCCCCAGATTCCTACGGAATGACAAAAAAACAGCGGGTGTTTTTTGTCACCTTCTAAGGGTCCGTTGCAGGTTCGCCCCGTCAACTTGCTCGAATTTTCTGCCGGCAAAGGTCAGCGCAATTGGCAGACTGCGCGGGTTGTTTTCATTGTCCAGCTTCTAAAATTGCACATCCGCCTATTTTCAACCGCCTGCGCACCTGCCCCTATGCGGAATTTGGCTACTTTTGCCGGCCTTGCCAGTAACTGCCTGCCGCATCTTTATTCACTCTTCTATTTACTGCACCATGAGCGCAATCCGCGAAATATTAGCCAGAGAAATCCTCGACAGCCGGGGCAACCCCACCGTAGAAGTGGAAGTGTGGACCGAAACCGGCTTCATTGGCCGCGCCGCCGTACCCTCGGGCGCCAGCACCGGCGTCCATGAAGCCGTCGAACTCCGCGATGAAGACGCCGGCCGCTACCTCGGCAAGGGAGTGCGCCAGGCGGTGAAAAACGTCGAACTCATGCTCCGTCCGGAATTGATCGGTCAGGAAGTGACCGACCAGATCCGCATTGACCGCCTGATGATCGAGCGGGACGGCACCCGCAACAAAGGCAAAGTGGGCGCCAACGCCATTCTGGCGGTGAGCCTGGCCGTGGCCCGCGCCGCCGCCGAAGAACTCGGCCAGCCGCTGTACCGCTACCTGGGCGGCGTGAACGCCCACGTGCTGCCCGTGCCCATGATGAATATCTTGAACGGGGGCAGCCACGCCGATAATGGTATTGATTTTCAGGAATTTATGGTGATGCCCGTCGGCGCCAGCAGCTTTAACGAAGGGCTGCGCATGGGCGTGGAAGTATTTCACCACCTGAAAAAAGTATTGAAATCGAAAGGCTATTCCACCAATGTCGGCGACGAAGGTGGCTTTGCGCCGGAGCTTAAAAATAATGAAGAAGCCATTCAACTGGTGATGACCGCTATCGAAGCCGCCGGTTTTCGCCCGCTCGAAGATATGGTGATCGCCCTCGACCCGGCGGCTTCCGAATTCTATGACGCCGAAAAAGGCGAGTACGTGTTCAAAAAATCCACCGGCGACCGCCTGTCTTCCAAAGATATGGTCGCCTACTGGAAGGACTGGTGCAACCGCTACCCGATCTACTCCATCGAGGATGGGCTGGCTGAAGATGACTGGTCGGGCTGGAAACTGATCACCGAGACGCTGGGTCACCGCATCCAGCTGGTGGGCGACGATCTGTTCGTGACCAACGTGGAGCGCCTGCAGCGCGGCATCGACGAAAAGATCGCCAATTCCATCCTGATCAAAGTGAACCAGATCGGTTCGCTCACCGAAACCATCGAGGCGGTGAATCTGGCCACCCGCCATGCCTACACCTCCATTATCAGCCACCGCTCCGGCGAAACCGAGGATACCACCATCGCCGATCTGGCGGTAGCCCTCAATACCGGCCAGATCAAAACCGGTTCGGCCAGCCGCTCGGACCGGGTCGCCAAATACAACCAGCTGCTGCGCATCGAGGAGGAACTGGGGGATGCGGCGAGCTATATGGGCAAGGCGCTGTTTGGGTTGTAGAAAATTTAGGGAGGTTGTTGAGCAGGTGGAAGGTGTTGAGAAATACGCCGCACGGGTTAATACCGGTACTAATGAACGCATAAATGGTGAGCCATTCTGAATCTTCGGGATGGCTCATTTGTTTTTGTACCTTGCAAAGGGTAGCATGAATTTATAGTGGGGTGGTGATCAAATTTTCTCAATCCTTCAATTTTCTCAACCGCTCAACTATTACTATAAAACAAACTGGTAGCAACAAATGAAACTTCCGCCTTATAAAATATTTCCTGAAATTACAGCAGAGCATATTCTGTTGCGACAAATCATACTGGCGGATATTAAAGATATAGTGGAGATTTCACGTTATGATGCAAAACCTGCCTTGACCGAGCAGGAAGCAACTAAAATGCAGGATAAAATCAATGCAGACTATCGAAACGGCTCCTCTATTCATTGGGGCATTGCGGATAAAGAAACAAACGTAATTGTAGGGACCTGTGGATACTATCGTGGCCTCGATCAGGGGATAGGTGAAATTGGCTGCATTTTGAGGTCTGCGTTTCAAGGACAGGGGTATATGACTGCGGCTATAAAACTTGCCATTAGTTTCGGAATTACTACTATTGGTTTAAAAACAATAATTGCTATTACTACAAAGCACAATGACCAAGCTTTAAAGTTGCTTAGCCGACTGAATTTTGAAAAGATGGCAGACCTGGAAGATGAAAAAGTAGAGTATCAGTTTGTTGGTAAGAACGCCGTTCATCATGAAAGTAATTAACCATAGGGCTGGAAAGAACCATAACGACACAACTTGTTCTTATTATTCATGGAACTCTCCGCAGCCAAAGAACGCATAAACAACGATCATTTGGGGCAGCAGGATCCTGCCGTTTGGGCTGACCTGGGTCCTACGACCCCGCACTTCTGCCGTGCGCGGGTCTTACGACCCCGCACTCTCTTCCCCTCTGTATCCTCCCTCCATCGTCCAGAAATTGGTCAGAAAAGGCCACTTGGTATTGCCCGTCGCGTAAAAGGCGGCAGATGACCAGGCATATTCTTCTGGTGTGGACGCCATATTCCACTTGGCTATAGTCGGATTGTAATGTACATAATTGATTTTCTGCAAAGCTACTTTATCTGTATAAATCGGTACGGAGAGCGGACGATCCTTGAAAAACTGGTACTGTCTATCTTTACGGTCGGTGCGAAAGCGCGCCAACACCTCCGGGTGATGATCGCGCAAATCGTACCGGATGGTCTGGGCCACGTATTTGAGCATCCGCTGCTGCGTGTAGGCCAATATATCTGGGTACTTCATGCCCCACACTACGTGAAAATGATTGGGCATCACCACAAAAGCGTAGACCCAGCAGGAGCCTTCTTTGGCGAGGTAGTCCAAACTGCTGGCGATAAGGTATTTATACTTGTCCGGCTTGAACAAATGTTTCCAGTCTTTCACCGTAGCGGTGGTGAAATACAGGTCATAGAGCATTTGTTGGGTGGGTAGATACACCTTGATTTACTTTTGGTAAGCGAAGACAGTGGTCTGCGGGCAAAGCGGTGCGGGGTCGTAAGACCCGCGCACGGCATCGTGGTGCGGGGAGGTATGTGCCACATATCCGACACAAGCGAGAATGCATTAGGCGGGAAGAAAAACTACCATGCGGTGAAACCACCATGCCGTGCGAACCACCATGCCGTGCGCGGGTCTTACGACCCCGCACTTTCTATCGTGCGTACTCAGTATCGAATCCCCCAAAAAGGCGGCTCCTCCGCTTTGCGTTTTTCCGCCATATGCTTGCGCAGAATATCATTATACGCCGTCTCGTTGATTTTCTTACCCTTGACTTTTTTGGGCGCATCCAGTTCCGTCGTTAGTTTCTTTAGTTCAATTCTATCGGCGGTGATGAGCATGCCGCCGTCGTTTATGTCCGCCTCCAGGATCAGGCCGGGCAGGCCACCCAGGCGTTCGGGTCCGGATGGGACTGGGATGTCCAGTGCAAACCACACGATGATGCGCTGTTTCTTGACCGTATCCTCCCGGAAAGCATTCATGCAGACGTGGCCGGCCACTTCCTTCATGTCGTTCATGATCTTCCAGTCGGGCGCCGCCAGCGTATCCTCGACGAGGTAGGCTTTGCCCAGCAGCTGGATCACGTCGCGCACGCTATTGGCCTCGAAATCACGCTGAATAGTGTAGGCATCCTTGCGCCAGGCATAGCCCTGGTCATCCGCTTCAGCGCGTTCATCCGAATCCTCATATTTGCTGCGGGTGGGGCTGAAATACAGATTGGCATACTGTTTCCATTCCGACTGGTTACCCCACATGTAGGCAGTACGTTCGCGCCGCTGTTTGCTGATATAGTCCACGGCCGCCATCTTTTTGGTCCAGTTGTGAACGATGAGGTAGCGCACGGTGCCTTCCATCTCCTGGCCGTAGCCGGACAGCGCGGTGAACAGGAAAATGGATAGGAGCCATTGTTTTTTGACTTGCATGGGCAGGTGGTTAATGGTTATTGGTTAATGGTTATTGGTTACTAGTTGTTGGTTATTGGTTACTGAAGTTGTGGTAATGTATTTAATTTCAAATGCAGTTTGAACAAAAACAATTTTAATCGCTCAATTGATGGACTGTCGTAGCCCAACGCCTCTATTGGCGTACGGAATTTTTATAAAAAAGTCAATGCCTTTTAGCCCATGCAGCGTAATTTTAAACAAAGTCCTCTAAATATTATAATCCCATTACACCGGCCATAATTGGCTGTCGATTACCAATAACTAATAACCGTTAACCAATAACCATTAACCCCTTACCACCAGTCATTTTTCTTGATCTTGTTCTCATAGCCGCGTACGTTGTAACTCACGCTTAGCATGTAATAACGGGCCAAAGTATTGGAAATGGTGCGGGTCACGAAGTTCTGCGACCCGTTCTGCACGATACTGACCTGCCGGTTGAGCAGATCGAAGGCGGCCAGGCGCATTTCCACGCGGCTGCTTTTGCCCAGCAGGCGGCGCACGGAGCCGTTCCAGATCGGTACATCGCGGTTGAAGCCAAAGCGGTCGTTGCGGTACAGTCCATAGTTGAAATTGCTTTCCAGGAAGAACTTGTCGGCGAACTGCCACTTGATAGAGGCGTCGAAATTATGCCGCTGAATGCGCTGGTTCTGTTCCTGCTGGATGGAATATTTCAGGTCGGTGAATTGCAGCCGGCCGCTCAGGCCGACGATCAGCTTTTGTCCGGGCGTAAAGTTCAGGCCCAGGCGTCCGCCGTAGCCGTTGCTGTTGGTCTCATTGGGCACGCCGTTGACAAAGGCGGGGGTTTGGCCAAAGTAGGCGTTCGGGCCACCGTTCAGGGTCAATTTGGTCTTGATGATCGGAAAATTGAACCACGAATACAGGTTGAAGTTGCGACCGCCGCTGGCATTATCGGGCCGGGTGGTGGTGCGGATGCCGATGCTGTCGATCTGCTCGATGCGCTGGTTGTAGATGATCTGGCTGTCGTACAGCTCGTAGTCCGTGCCTACGCCCAGGTTGGCGAAAGAAGCGGGATTCCAGTAGTTGTAATTCAGCGACAGGCTGTGCTGGCGTTCGGGGCTCAGGTTGGGATTGCCCTCGATGCGAAAGGCCGGG
The DNA here is from genome assembly GCA_046597295.1 of Saprospiraceae bacterium. Taxonomy (GTDB): domain Bacteria; phylum Bacteroidota; class Bacteroidia; order Chitinophagales; family Saprospiraceae; genus M3007. The sequence goes on along the minus strand of JBKJKS010000334.1, from coordinate 10,197 downwards.
TTGTTCACGTTGGGCACCGGTTGCAGGTCGTTCAGCTGCGGCGCCGAAATGCCGTAGTTATAATCAAAACTGACACTGGTGTTGTTGGCAAACTCGTAGTTCAGCGACAGGTTGGGGGTCAGGTTGGAAAACGTGCGGTGGATCGGATCGGCCAGCACCGGCTGGTCCCGGTCGCGGGCGTATTTTCCGGACAGCACGATCTGTTGCGCTGCCAGTCCGGCCGTAGCGTTCAGGCCCTGAAAAGAATAGCGCAGGCTGGACCCGAGGCGTTGATAGCGGGTGCTTTGGTCGTAAAAGACGCTGAGCGAATCGATCCGGACGTCACTGAGCGAGGGATCACTGGTCTGCCGGTTCACGTCGTTCTGGGTCTGGCTGAGGTTGTAGAAGGTTTCCCAATACCACTTTTTGGCCAAAGGTTCCGTCAGCAGGGCGCTGCCTTTCCACTGGGAAGTCTGGTTATCGTTGGCATTGAGCAGCCGCACCTGATCGCTGAACGACTGGGCTTCGAAGAAACGATTGAGGGAAAACAGATCTTCCGTGCCATCCGAGCGGTTGCCATTGTAGCCGCCGCTGAAGGCCACCGAACGGCCCTGTTTTTTGAAACGGTGGCGAAAAATGGCCGCGCTGGTCAGCCGCCACGAATTCATTTGGTTGCCATTATCCAGGGTCAGCTGGTTGGTTGGCTCGTCGAACGCGCCCCGGAAGAGCTGTGATTGGCGGAAATCCTTATTGTTCCTGCCCAGTCGGGCGCTTGCTTTAAGGATCAGCACGTTATTGGAATCCAGGTCTTTTTCGAAGCGCGTACTGATGCTGTGGTTGCCGCGAAACTCCGCCTGACTGGTCGTATCGCTGTTGGTGAAAGAGCCTTCGGGCAGGAAGCTCTGCCGAAATCCGGACTGGTCGAGTTGCAGGGCGGTCTGGTTGTAGAAATAACTGAGGTTGAATTTCGCTTTCTTGTTGTCGAAATTGTAGTTCGTACCGCCGCCGTGGTTTTTGGTAAAGCCCCGCCCGTCGAAGTTGTTCATCACGTTGTCGTCGCCCATACTGTAATAGCGGTTGCCGCCGCTGCCGAAACCGAAGTCCCCATTGTCCTGGTCGCCGAAGGTGCTCTGGCCTTTGAATTCGCCATAGTCCTCCCAGTTCACGCCCGTCTGGTTGATGTTGTTGCCGTAGCCGATGAACGACAACTGCTGTTTTTCATTGAAACGGTTGTAGTTGCCGCGGGCCGCCCAGCGTTCCGAACTGCCGACGGCGCCGGTCAGCTTGCCAAACGAGCCCTTTTTGAATTCTTCCTTCATCTCCAGGTTCATCGCTTTTTCCTTCTTGCCATCGTCCACCCCGGTGAGTTTGGCCTGTTCCGATTTTTCGTCGTACACCTGCACCTTGGAGATCGTTTCCGCGCCGAGATTCTTGGTCGCACTTTTTGGATCGTCGCCGAAAAAGGTTTTGCCGTCCACGTAGACCCGCTTTACATCCTTGCCCTGGGCGCGGATGTTGCCGTCGGCATCCACCTCGATGCCGGGCAGCCGGCGCAGCAGGTCTTCCACCGTAGAGCCGGGCGGTACTTTGAAGGTGGACGCATCATACTCGATGGTGTCGCCGCGAATGCGCAGCGGGGCCTTGGCGGTGCGGATCACCACTTCCATCAGTTCCGTGGAAATCGGTTTGATGCGGACCGGGCCCAGGTCGTTCGTTTCGGTGGTCGAGGCAGGCAGGTGCTGCTGGTAAGGCAAATAACCGACGTAAGAGATTTTGAGTAAATAAGCCCCGTTGCGGACATTTTTGAAAGCAAAAGCGCCTTTATCGTCGCTGCGGGTGAAATTGATCAGCGTAGTGTCTTTGGGGTGGAGCAACATCACGGTGGCGAAAGGCAGCTCGACGCCGAGGGTATCCGTCACCAGGCCCTTGATGGTAATTCTGGCCGGGTTTTGCGCGGACAGGAGGGAACTGACCAGCAGGAGCAGGGCTGGCAGGCAAAAAGATCGTTTCATGAAATGCGGGTTTAAGAAAGTTACGGGCTATTAACGGCCGGGTTGCCGGAGACATTGTTGTGACAATTAAAATGGCAAAATGACGAAATAAAAAGGGGAGTCAGGCCATCGTGGAGTTTATATAAGACCAGACTGGGTACTAAAATCACTGAACGACCGCTTCTACCGCGTAAAAGCTGCATCTTTGCGTCCTCTTACCATTTTTTAAATACTCATTGCTTGGATTTTTCTGAATTCGGCCTCCATCCCGATCTGCTGGACGGCATTGATGCACTCAACTTTACCACCGCCACCCCCATTCAGGCGCAGACCATTCCCCTCATATTGGCCGGCAGAGACGTGATCGGCGTCGCCCAGACCGGCACTGGCAAGACTGCTGCGTTCGTGCTGCCCATTATCCACAAGATCATCGAATCCAACGAAGCGCACTTCAACCAGGCCCTCGTCGTAGTGCCCACCCGGGAGCTGGCCATCCAGATCGAAAAAGTGATCGAGGCTTACTCCTACTTCAGCGGCGTATCGGCCATGGCCATCTACGGCGGCGGCGACGGCAAAAGCTTCAACCAGGAGCGCACTGCGCTCACCGGTGGAGCGGACATCATCATCGCCACGCCCGGTCGACTGATCGCCCATATCCAACTGGGGTACGTTAATTTCAAACGCGTCCGTTTCCTGGTGCTGGACGAGGCCGACCGGATGCTGGACATGGGTTTCCAGCCCGACCTGCTCAAAATATTTGAAACGCTGAATCCCCAGCGCCAGAGCCTGCTGTTTTCGGCCACCATGCCGCCCAACGTGCTGCGCCTGTCGAAAAGCCTGCTCAAGGATCCCGCTATGGTCAGCATCGCGCTGTCCAAACCGGCAGAAGGCGTGACGCAAGGCGCCTACGTGGTGGACGACCGGCAGAAACTTCCCCTCATCGTGGATCTGCTGAAAGACAAGGTCGGGCAGCGCATCCTGGTGTTCGGCTCTTCCAAAGTGTCCGTGAACCAGCTGTACCAGAAACTGCGGGCCAAACAGCTCTCCGTCGGCCTGATGAGCAGCGACCTGGAACAGGACCAGCGCGAGCAGGTAATGATGGATTTTCGCAATCGCAAGATCGACGTGCTGGTGGCCACCGACGTGGTCAGCCGCGGCATCGACGTGGACGGTATCGATATGGTCATCAACTACGATGTGCCGCGCGATGCCGAGGACTACGTGCACCGCGTGGGTCGTACGGCCCGGGCCGCCCGCAAAGGCGAGGCCCTGACGTTGATCAGCCCGATGGACGTGCTGCGCTTCCGCAAGATCGAGCAGCTGATCGGCAGCGAAATTGAAAAACTGCCCGTGCCGGCGCATTTGGGTGCGGCGCCGGCCTACGGCGCCGGACGCCGGGAAGCGCCGCGTCATGGCGGCGGCGGGGATAACCGGAAGCCTTCGTCGCCCCGGGGGCCGTCTTCCGCCAACCGGTCGAAGCGCCGCCGTCCGGATAACCGCGGCGGCGGGCAGCAGAAGCCGAAAAATACGGAAGGGTAGGGGATGCGAGTGAGACTCTGTAGGGGCATGGAAATACTAAGTTACCATCAATCAGTAAGCCCCTACAGAGTCTCACTACCGCTCCTGAATAAGGGGAGAAATTTTTTCAAAAAAATTTCTCCCCTTATTCATGCCACACCTAGGAACGTGCAACTCCATCGCGCAAGCGCTGTTACGTAGGTCATTGACGTAATTCAACCTTCTATTCTCACTTACCCACCAGCAAAATGGCTCATTTCAAACGTACCGCTTCCGCCTCCTGGCGCGGCACCGGCGCCGAAGGCGACGGCAGCCTCACCGGCCCTTCCGGTGTCCTGAACAACACCCCTTACTCCACTGCCAAGCGCTTCCAGAACGATGACGGTCTGGCCGGTACCAACCCCGAGGAACTGGTCGCTGCGGCCCACGCTGGCTGCTACATCATGCAGTTGAGTTTTTTCCTCACCAATGCGGGCTTCCCGCCCGTTCAACTGCGCTGTAATGCCCATATCGATATGGACAACAGCGGCGGCGGCTGGGCTTTCCAGAAGATCAACCTGCAACTGGAAGGCGAAGTGCCCGGCATTTCCGAAGCGCAATTCCAGGAACTGGCCCAGTCGGCCAAATCCGCCTGCCCGGTCAGCAAGGCGCTGTCGGCCGTACCGATCGAACTGGAAGCCAAGCTGAACCGGTAATTCCGACTTTAGTCGGGAAGAAATATTGTTCCGTGGCTGCAGACAGCCTGTATAATGCCCGACTTCAGTCGGGATTACATCGTCGCTGGCCAGCTGGCAAAAGAGTCACCCCGGATTTTTTCGGAGGCGGCTCTTTTTTTGTCAAGCCGCAGGCATCTGTGCAGGCTACGCAGTACATTGAGAGAAGAACGTTTGATATGTACGGATCTTTACAAGATGACAAAAAGGTACGGACAACGTTAAAAATTTACGATGGATAAAAAGAAAATTTTACCGCTTTCCGCCATTGTCTTCTTACTGCTATTTTGCCTGGTTGCGTTTAGCAGTCTGCAACCTGACAAGGATAAACTTTTTGTAAGTTACGAAGTAGATTTACAAAAACAAGATTTTAAATTGTACTGGAAGGATGATAAAGGTGCAATATTCAGCAGTATTGAAAATCTGAAAATTTGGCTGGATGCCAAAGGCGAAAAACTTATTTTTGCTATGAACGCCGGCATGTTTAAGCCCGACCATTCTCCGCAGGGGCTCTTTATTCAGGACTACCGGATGTTGACCGGTTTGGATACCACTTCGGGAAGGGGCAATTTTTATTTGCGGCCGAATGGCGTATTTTATACTACAACAGGTCAGGAAGTTGTCATTTATATGACTTTGCCAGCTACTTCAAGCATGCGGGCTGCCGAAACGCCTTGTACCTGGATAGTGCCATTTCGCGCACCTACTTGCCGGAAAAGAACTGGATCCAGACGGACGGGGTTTTTGGCGTCATCATCGGCGTAACGGATTTGTAACCCCACTTTCAGTCGGGAAGGATATTTTCGCCCGGCCAAAGCGGGGATTACACCACAATTTCCTTATGGTAAGCCGTATTCAGCCAGCCCGTATGCAGTTTGTCAAACTGCCGCTGCATCAGCGGATTGGCGGCGATGACATTCAGACCCCAATCGTATAGCCGCCAGGGCCGGAAGCGCATGAGCAGCTGGTAGGTCTGGATCTCTCCTTCCAGGCGGCGGTACACGGCATGATCGTAATCCTTGAAAAAATCCCCGTCGAAACGCCGGTGCTCCAAGGCGCGCTGCACGAAATGCGCCGCCACGAATCCCGACATCATGGCCGTACCGATGCCTTCCCCGCTGGTCGGACAGACCAGCGAAGCCGCGTCGCCGACCAGCAGGTAACCGTCGCCGAAATTGCGCCGCCGCCGCGAGGCCAGCGGAATGCCCCAGCCAATGGGTTCCTCCAACGGTTCGCCTGCCTGGAAGTAGGGCGCCGTGATCGGGTCGGTACTGATGAAGTGCTGCATCAGCTGGCGCAGGTTATGCTTGCCCGCCGAGGCCAGCGAACTGACCATGCCGTAGCCCACGTTGGCCTCGCCGTTCGGCAGCGGAAAGAAATAGAAGTACGACAGCGGCAGCCCTTTCGGCAGGTAAATATTGATCAGGTTATCCGGATGCAGGCCGGTCAGCCCTTTCCAGTACTGGCGCACGGTGCCCGCGTAGTGTTCCCGCTCAATGCGGCGTTCGCCCAGGCTGCGCAGCACCACCGAGTGGTCGCCGTCCGCGCCGATGAGCAGCCGCGTGCGGATTTCCACTTCTTCGCCGGCCAGGGTGCGGGCCTGCACCCGCCAGCCATCGCCGTCGCGTTCGATCTTTTCCACCGTCGTACCGGGCCGGAAGTCGGCGTAGCGCGGGTCTATTTTTTTGACCAGAAAATCGTCGAAATGCAGCCGTTTAGCCATCCACAGCACGGGCCGTACCGGCTCGCCGGCGGCGGCGGGGGTCTGCCGGAATTCGGTAGCCCGGCCGTTGGGCGTGATGATGCGCGCGCCCCAGGAAGGTATAATCTCCTGGTGGTCAAACATTTCGGCGGTGGTGATGGCGGGGTCGAGGTGGTGCAACACGCGCACCACTTTCAGGTCCAGTCCGTCGCCGCAGACCTTATCGCGGGGAAAAACAGCCGCATCGACAATGCAGTGCGGTATACCCATTTTGGCCAGGAACAGGGAAGTCGTCGCCCCGCCGGGGCCGGCGCCGATGATGAGTACCTCGGTGGAGAAATTACTGGTTGGCATAGCCGGCAAAGGTAATATTCCCACTGGTTCCGCCGATAAGCTGCCGTATTTTCCGGACACTACTTTACATTTGGCTTTCAAACGACATCGAATGAAACCAGCGACCGTTATCCTCCTGCTGGCTGTCTGCACGCTATTTGCCTGCCAGCCGTCCACACCATCCGCCACCACTTCCACCACGACTACCAACGCCGTGCAGCCATCCGTTTTTAAAACCAGCCCCTACGCCGCCCCGCGCGCCGAAAAGAAACCGAAGGAACTCGTCAGCCCCAATGGTGATAAACGCATCGATGATTACTACTGGCTGCAGGAGCGGGACAACCCCGCCGTCACGGCCTACCTGGAGGCCGAAAACCGCTATGCCGACTCCGTGCTGGCGCCGGTCGCCGTGCTGCGCGAGCAACTCTTTGCCGAACTGAAAGCCCGCATCAAAGAGGACGACCAGTCGGTGCCGTTTTTCAAGAATGGCTACTGGTACCACACGCGTTTCGAGCAGGGTAAAGAATACCCGATCTTAGGTCGCCGGAAAGGCACAGCGGACGCACCGGAAGAGATACTGGTCGACGTTAACGAGCTGGCTAAAGGCAAACCCTACTGCCAGCTGGGTGGCCTCACCGTGAGTCCCGACAACCGGATGCTGGCCTATGGTGTGGATTACTCGGGTCGCAACTTGTTCCAACTGTACTTCAAAGACCTGCAGACCAACCAAATGCTGCCGGAGGTTTTCGACTATGCCGGCGCCGCCGAATGGGCCAACGACAACAAAACCATTCTCTACGACACCAAAGACGCAGTGACGCTGCGCAATGATAAAATATGGCGGCACGTGCTGGGGCAGGACCATAAAAAGGACGTGCTGATGTACCAGGAAAAAGATGAAACGCAGTACGCCTACCTCAGCAAATCCAGGTCCGAACAGTATTTTTTTATCAATTCCGCCTACACGCAGACGGTAGAGGTACACTACTTAGCGGCGGATCAACCGGCCGGGCAATTCCAATTGGTGCGCCCGCGGGAGAAGGATTTCTTTTACAGCCTCGACCACTGGGGCGATAAATTCCTGATCAAAACCAACTGGGCGGCGCCCAATTTTCGCCTGATGGAAACGCCGGTGACGGCGCCGCAGCGCGAGAACTGGAAAGACGTGCTGCCCCACCGCGCCGACGTGCTGCTGGAGACGTTCATCGCTTTCAAGGACTATCTGGTCACCCAGGAGCGCAAAGGCGGACTCAAACAGCTGCACGTTATCCGCTGGGCCGACCGCAGCGAGCACTACCTCGAAGTGGGGGAGCCGACCTACGATCTGGAGGCGGGGGAGAACCCCGAATTCGACACCAAGACCTTGCGCTACGTGTTTTCCTCTTTGAAAACCCCGGCCAATACGGTGGATTACGCGCTGGACACGCGGGCTAAAACGGTGCGCAAAGTGCAGCCGGTGCTGGGCGGCTTTGACGCCAACCAGTACCAGACGGAGTTCGTGTGGGCCACGGCCCGCGACGGTGCGAAAGTGCCCATTTCCCTGGTGTACAAAAAAGGCGTTCCGCGCAACGGGACGGCGCCCGCTTACCTCTACGGCTACGGCTCCTACGGTTTTTCCTATGATCCGGGCTTCAACCGCAACCTGGTCAGCCTGCTCGACCGGGGTTTCATCTGCGCCATCGCCCACATCCGCGGCGGCATGGAAATGGGCTACCAATGGTATGCGGACGGGAAGATGATGCATAAAATGAACACGTTCAACGATTTCATCGATTGTGCGGAACTGCTGATCCGGGAGAAATACACCGCGCCTGATCGCCTTTTCGCCAGCGGCCGCTCGGCCGGCGGCCTGCTGATGGGCGCGGTGACCAATATGCGCCCCGACCTGTTCAAAGGCGTCATCACCGGTGTGCCCTTCGTGGACGTGGTGACCACGATGAGCGATGCCAGCATTCCGCTGACCACCGGCGAATACAGCGAATGGGGCAATCCTGCCGATCCGGCGGCCTACCAGTACATGAAAAGCTACTCGCCCTATGACAATGTGCGGGCGCAGAATTATCCGAACCTGCTGGTCATCACCTCTTTCTCCGACTCCCAGGTGCAGTATTTCGAGCCGGCCAAGTACGTCGCCAAGCTCCGGGATATGAAGACGGACAACAATGCCCTGTTGTTCCGCACCAACATGACCGGTTCGCACGGCGGCGCGTCGGGGCGTTTTGAAGTCCTGAAAGAGCGGGCGCTGGAATACGGCTGGATGCTGGGCCTGCTGGGCATGGATGGGCAGCAAACGAAAATGTAGGACGGGACTTCCCGGTCCGCCCGAGCCTCGGGCGAACTCGGAGGTCTGCCCTACGAATGGGCGGACTTGGAAGTCTGCCCTACCAGGTTATTTATAATCTGCCGGGCGTGCACGCGGGAATTCTCGATGAACCACACGTGGGTGTCCATGCCGCCGCAGACCACACCAGCCAGGTAAATGCCGGGCAGGTTGCTTTCCTGGGTGTCGGGGTTGTATGTGGGATATAGTTTTTCGTCGTCCGACAGTTCTATGCCGATCTGGCGCAGGAAAGCGAAATTGGGCTGGTAACCGGTGGCGGCGATGACGAAATCGTTGGCCAGCGTGACGATACCCGCCGGCGTTTGGATATCCACTTCCAGGGGGCGAATGGCGTGGAGAGCGGAGTTGTAGTAGGCTTGAATACTGCCTTCCTGAATGCGGTTGACGATGTCGGGCCGCGCCCAGTATTTCACCCGCTGCCCGATCTCTGCGGCGCGGACCACCATGGTCACTGCGGCGCCTTTGCGGTAAGTCTCCAGCGCAGCATCGACCGCCGAGTTGTTGGCACCCACCACCACCACTTTTTGCTGGTAGTAAAAATGCGGTTCCGCGTAGTAGTGGGTCACTTTGGGCAGGTCTTCGCCCGGTACGCCGAGTTTTACGGGCAGGTCGTAAAAGCCCGTAGCCAGCACGATGTTGGCCGTCTGGTAGCTCTCTTTGGTGGTGGTGACGCGATAACCGGCAGTTAATGGATCCTGCTCCACCTTTTGCACTTCTTCGAACAAGCGCACGTTCAGCCGGCGCGAGTCCGCCACGCGGCGGTAGTATTCCAGCGCTTCGTTGCGGGTCGGTTTCGCATTATTGGACACGAAAGGCACTTCGCCGATCTCCAGCCGATCGGAGGTGGAGAAAAAGGTCATGTTGGCCGGGTAGCGGTAGAGCGAATTGACCAGTGTGCCTTTTTCCAGAATGACGTAGCGCAGTCCGGCCTGTTCGGCTTCCAACCCGCAGGCCAGACCGATGGGGCCGCCGCCAATGATGAGCAGGTCGTACATTTTAGGGGTTGATAAGGGTTGATGAAGGTTTACCCACTTCCCGGATCAAATTCGGATAATCGGTAATGATTCCGTCCACGCCGAGCCGGATCAGGCCGCGCATGGCGGGCACGTCGTTCACCGTCCAGGGGACGATCTGCATGTTCTTGGCGTGGCAGTTGCGCACCAGCTTTTTGGAAACCAACTGGTAGTACGGGCTGTAAATCTGGGGGGTGAAGCCGAGCTTCTTTAAATTGGTGCTCAATCCCCAGACATTTTCGATGAGGAAGGCGAGGCGAATACCGGGCGCCTGGCGGTGCATGGCCTGCAATGCCCGCACGTCGAAGGACTGTACGGTGGCGTCTTTTTCCAGGCCGAGGGTCTTCAGTTCGGCGATGACGAGGCGGGCGAATTCCTCCACCGGCGGATGGCGCAGGCCGTCCCACTCGGGCTGGCTCTTGATCTCAATGTTCCAGCGCAGGGCGCGGCCCGGGGCTTTGGCGCGCACGGCCGCCACCACTTCTTTCAACGTCGGTTTATAGGTGGATTGCTTTTGCTGTTGCGGAAAGCGCGGATTGCCGCTGCTGCCGCAGTCGTAGGCGCGGATCTCGCTGGCGGTGCGATGGAAGAGCAGATTTTTCTCGGC
>JBKJKS010000382.1:0-4378 GCA_046597295.1 Saprospiraceae bacterium | reverse complement strand
TTGATGGGCAACGTAGTTGTCGGGTGACCGGTTCTGACTAAATAAATCCCCAGGGCAATGGCCGCTTAGCGAAACTGTCGAGGCCAAGGTCCTTGCTTGGTAACGTTGATAAAAGATTGGCCATCAAAGCGAAAAAGTCCTGCCCCGGAACCGAACCACAGGTTCCCCGACCTGTCCTCATACATGCTTTGTACACAACAATTTGTCAGCCCATCCCTGGCCGTAAAAGTGGTAAACGCGTTTCCATCGTAGCGGCCCACCCGGTCACGTGCGGAAAACCAAAGGTTTCCGGTTCGATCTTCATATATCTTCCATACTTCTTTGCCGCCCAGGGCTGTATTCTCGGTAAAATTGGTAAAATATTTTCCATTGTAACGGCTTACACCCTTGTGCTGGGTACCGAACCAGAAATGCCCCCATTTATCCTGTAACATAGAGTAGACAAAATTATCGCTCAGTCCATCTTGCTCTGAAAAATGGGTGAAGGAGTTTCCATCGTAGCGATAAACACCGCCGCCATTGGTAGCAAACCAAATGCTTCCATCACTATCTTCGATCATGTTCCAAACTTCCTTCGGGCGTGCAAATCGTGAAAAATCGCTCGCAACAGACGCAGGAAATGGAAGACTGGTAAAGGTTTTTCCATTGTACCGACAAACCCCCTCATAAGTGCCGGCCCAAATGTTGGCGGATTTATCCATAAACAGACTCAAAAGGTGGTTACTGCTCAGCCCTTCTTTCTCCGTGAAATTGGTAAATTTTTTTCCATCATATTTAGATACCCCGCCGGAAGTGCCGAACCAAAGATTACCAACTTTATCTTCTAATATGCCTTTTACATTATTACCGCTGAACCCTTCTTGCGTAGTAAAGTAGGTCAAGGATTTTCCGTCGTAGCGGCAGACGCCATCGTCCGTGGTGCCGAACCAAAGATTTCCCTGCTTATCTTGAAATATATGTCTTATGTACTGGCTTACCTGAGCAGTGTCGGGCTGGTAGGCATAAAACCCTGGCGGTACAGCCGATCTGATGACCACCGGACTGGTGATCGGTTCACTTGCGCTGTCTTTTGGCAAACGTGTTGCTGGTACCACCGGGCTGATTACCGATGCACTTGGGCCGTCTTTTGGCAAGCTGGTTTCGTTTTGTCCGTTGCATGAAACGAAAATAAGGGCTATTGCCGAGAGGAAAGCAGGGAATAAGGTCTTCATAAGAAATTTGCTGATGGGATTTGGAATCAAAATTAGTCAATAGGTCGCTTCTTTTTGCGCAGCCGGAAATTCGCGTCAGCACGGCTCCGACGCCACAGGTTTACGAAACTCTGAAAGTTTCGTAAACGAGGCTGCGCAGACTGTGCGTAACGGCAGTTAGCCATGCCATAGCTAACACGTTCCGTTAATCCGCACCACCACGATCCCCTTTTGCCAGAACCAGCGGCTGATCTGCTGCATTTGCCGGTCCAGTTGCTCCAGACCCGCTCTTTGGAGCGCCGGTGATAAAAGGCCGTTTTCCGGCAGGCCGTGCTGACGGCGGAAGGCTGCCCAGTACGCTGCCTCCGACTGCGGCGTGAACTTCAACCGCGCCAGCCGCGCCAGTTCTTCCGCGTTGATCTGCGCATTGTAATTGATCAATCGGTAGCCCTGCATCAGCATGGCGTTCCGGCCGCCAAACACCAGGGAATCGGGTTTGCTGTTGCCCAGATTCACCACCAGGTCGTTCCAGAAGCGCGCCTGCCGGACGGTGTCGATGAGGCCGGGGATAGCCGCCACCATGCCGGATTCGGCCCAGCTACGTCTGCTTCGGGCGGCGCTGATGAAGACCACCCGGCGAACTTCGCTGGAATCAATAAACACCACGTCCGCTGCGCCTAAGAACCCATAGGCTTCCGCATTGACCTGGCCTGATGGCTTCCGGGGGCGCGGCTGCAGGGTATAAAGTTTTTTATAGACCGGTAGTTTACCGTGGTCCTTTTGCTGCGGCCGGACGCCATCGCCCGCCTGATCGGCATAGCCCTCGCGCTGCAGTATTTTCACCAGTTCCAGCATGCCTACATTGCTGCAATAGGAATTCCGGCCATCAGCATCCAGGTTATTATGGGCATAATAGCCGGCCGCTTCGACGCTGCCAGTGAACATGGTGCCGTTTTTCAAGTAGAATTTGGCCTGGTAGACCACACAGCTGCCGCCATCGGCTTGCAGGCGGCTATTGATCAAAAAAATGGCCAGGATGGTGAGGGCAAGTGTTTTCATAGTGTTGATGGGTTGGGCGAAGATAAAATGCACCTGTGCAGTTTTGTTGTTACGTTATACGCCACTGTTTACAGCCGTCACGACCCATGGCAACATATTATTTTCCCCCTAGCCCAGCACCATTTCCAGCGTTTCCCGGTTCCAGCCGGCCAGGTCGTCGCCGGCATCGAACAGGCCGGCGCCGAGCTGGCGTTTATGCGCCTGGAGCACCTGGATTTTCTCCTCGATGGTGTCCCGGGCAATGAAACGCAGAGCGGTCACCGGCCGCTGCTGACCGATGCGGTGCGCCCGGGCAATGGCCTGATCCTCCCGCGCCGGATTCCACCAGGGATCGAGCAGGAAAACGTAGTCGGCGGCGGTGAGGTTGAGCCCGACCCCACCGGCGGTGAGGGTGATGAAAAAGGCCTGCACCGTCGGATCCTCCTGAAAACGGGTCACTTCGCGGGCGCGGTCAGCCATGGGCGTAGCGCCGCTGAGCCAGGCGTAGGGTTGCTTTTCCGCGTCGAATGCCTGCTTAAATAACTGCAAATGCTGCTCAAAGGTGCTGAAAAACAGCACTTTGTGGCCGGCCCGGCGCACCGTATCCCATTGCGCCAGCACGTCGTCGAATTTGCCGCTGCCACCGGTGTAATCCGCATCCATCAGCACGGGGTGGTTGGCCAGCTGGCGCAGACGCAGTAGGGCCTGGATGGCAGCGAAACGGGTCTTCGGATCGTCGAACAGGGCCAGGATCTCGTTGCGCTTGGCGGATTTCAGCGCCTCATAGCGTTTGCGCTGCGCCGGCGCCAGCTCGGTGTAGAACACCTGCTCGGTCAGCGCCGGCAGATCGGGGGCCACTTCTTCCTTGGTCCGGCGCAGGAAGAAGGGCCGGACGCGCTGGAACAGCCGCGCTTTGGCCAGCGCGCTGTTTTGTTTTTCAATGGGTACCACGAATTGTTCCCGGAACTGCGCAAAACTGCCCAGCGTCGCCGGGTTGATGAAGTCCATCTGCGCCCACAGGTCGGCCAGCGAATTCTCGATCGGTGTACCGCTCAGGGAAATCCTGTGCCGGCCGCGCAGCGTGCGCACCATGCGCGACAACTCCGAGCGGTGGTTCTTGATCTGCTGACTTTCATCCAGGATGAGGAACTGCCAGTCCACTTTTTCCAGCAATTTCAAATCCTGGCGGGCGGTGTGGTAGGTGGTCAGCACGACGTCCTGGCCGGCCAGGTGACGCGCATCTTTGCCCCGCCCGGCCCCCGTGTGGACGTACACGAACAGCGAAGGAGCGAATTTGGCCAGCTCCTGCTGCCAGTTGAAAACCAGCGAAGCGGGCAGGATGATCAGGGCATGCAATAGGCGCAGCTCCGTGCGGTGGCTCTGGAAAAGATCCAGCTGGGCTGCTGACGCCGGACTTGGGAGGGCGGATGCCGGATGCTGCACGTCCGGCATTTTTTGTCCAATGTCCCCGGTCCCTGGTTCGGAACCTGCCGACTTGGCATAGAGCAGCAGCGCGATGGTTTGCAGGGTCTTGCCCAGGCCCATATCGTCGGCCAGGCAGGCGCCGAAACCCTGCCGGTAGTGGCCGATCAACCATTGGACGCCGCGCAGCTGGTAGGGTCGTAAATCAGCCTTTAAATCGGCGGATGGCTGGTAGTCCAATTGATCCGGATCGATCTCCGTAAAATCGGCTGCCCCGGCGCCCTCCTCCGCCGGCAGCAGCGTAAACAGCGCCTTCGGCAAACGCAGCTGCTCGCCGCTTTCCAGCAGGGCGCCGGCCAGATCGGCATAGCGGGTGAACCAGGCTTCGGGAAGGAGCAGAAACGTGCCATCGGGTAAGGGAAAATAGCGGTCCAGCCGGCGCAAATACGGCCACAGTGCCCGGAAGGGAAAGCGAAATTCACCCGCCTGCAGCTCGCCCTGCACGTCGAACCAGTCGCCAGTGGCCTGCGAACGCAGCTGCAGGCCGGCCTCGACGAGCGCGATCGTCCGGTCTTCGATCTGCGGCGCGGCGACCTGAAAGCCGGCGGCGGCCAGTTGGGGTTGATGTCGCGCCAGCCAGTCGATGTAGTCGCCGGGCGGCCCACCCTCCGGCAGGCACCAGCGCTGGTCATGGACCTCCAGGCCCATTTGCTCCAGGCTGGCCAGCC
>JBKJKS010000135.1:0-6162 GCA_046597295.1 Saprospiraceae bacterium | reverse complement strand
GGCGGCCATAGTGCCGGGCGATCATGCGCAGGCAGGCCGCGCCGCAGTCCGACGAGTCGAGTTGTTTATAAAACGGAAAATTATCCATGCATGGGCGGTAATTCCTACGGAATCGGGTAGATAACGTCGGACAGGCGGCAAAATGTCGTTTTCGCTAACAAATTTATGCCAATCCCGCGCTCTAAAGTTCGCGCACCCAGATATTGCGGTAGCTGACCAGGTCGCCGTGGTCCTGCAGTTTCAGCGGGCCCTGTCCGTGGGCCTGGTTTTTTGGCAGACCAATATACTCCGTCGTCCCTTTGATCTCGGTGTTCATCTGGACGACCACGCCGTTGTGCAGCACGGTGACACGGGCGGGGGCAATGAGTATGCTGTCCTTATTAAAGCGAGGCGCCGTGAACAGGATATCGTAGTGCTGCCACTCGCCGGGCTTGCGGCAGGCATTGACCAGCGGGATGGATTGCTTGTACAAGGAGCCGGTCTGTCCGTTGGAGTAGGTGCGGTTCTGGTAGCTGTCCAGGATTTGCACTTCGTAGCGGTTTTGTAAAAAAATGCCGCTGTTGCCGCGTCCCTGGCCTTCGCCTTTGACTACCACCGGGGCGCGGAATTCCAGGTGCAGCTGCATGTCGCCGAAGCTGCGCCGGGTCATGATGTCGCCCGCACCGGGTTTTACGGTCGCGGCGCCTTCCTGCAGCGTCCAGGCGGCGGCCGAACTGTCTTTGGCGCTCATCCATTCTTTCCATTGGGTACCGTCGAACAGCACGATGGCATCCGAGGGTGGCTGCATGCCCGTGCCGGGCGTGACCAGCCGGGGTTCCGGCGACCACACTTCGGTGGCTTTGGGGTCGGTGATTTGGGAAAAAACGGCCGGTAAGCAGACCGCCGAGAGCAAAACAGTTAGAGGTAAGCGATTCATATCGAGGGAGTTGGGTTAATAATTTTTAATGGAGTGATGTTGGTAAAAAAAGGTTTACATCGTAGTACGGCATGACCGGCTACTTCCGCAGCGAATTGATCCACACCGCAATTATTTCAATATCTTTTTTCGGTACATGCGTCATGGGCGCCATGGGCGTGAAACCCGGCCAGTTTTCCGGCTTGGGGCTGTGCACCAGGGCCACGATCTTCGCCGTCGAGTACTTGCGTTTGGCAATTTCGGCATAGGCGGGTCCGACGGCGCGCTCGTTGGTTTTATGACAGGCGCTGCAGGTATGTTTGTTGATCAGGGCCAGGGCTTCTTTTTCATTGACGACCGGCGCTTTCGGTTTGGCCGGCGGAATGGGTTTGGCCGGCGGAGGGGGTTTGGCCTTGACGGCGCGTTTTGGCGCTTCCCCGGCGGTACTGGGCCGGGCCTCTTTCATCTGGTTGTCGGGCGTATTGACCACGGCGCCGGCGTCGGCCACGGGTGCGGTTTCTTCCGCTTTTGGTTTAACGGCTACCAATGGAAAAGTAGCCTTCGCGCCGGTCGGAATACTGTTCAAAGTGTAGTAGGCGGCGGGATGCAACAGCGGCAGGTCATCGTCCACCGAGCGGACGCCATCCGGCTGAATAGCATGGATAAAACCCGCCCGCAGGCTGTCGACCACGATGCGCACCCGCAATCCGTCGCTGCTGGCTTTAGCGCCGCGCACGGCATTTTCCTTATACTGGACAACCGGGCTACCGTAGACCGGGTGATATTTATAACTGTAACTGTGCACGGAATAATTATCCACCTGCTCGGCAGTAGCCGCTTTGACCGGCCGGGTGAATTCGATCTCGAACCCGTCGGGCATGGCGCGTACCGCTTTCATTTCGAAAGGCATTTGCCCGGTCCAGATCAGCCGTTCGAGGGAATAGGGCTCCTTACCCGTGCTGCCCCAGCCGCGGTTGGTGCCGCCGACATACATCGTCTGGTCGGCGCCCCAGCACATGCGCAGCACACCGGAGCGGAAACCGCTGCGAAAGTCGAACGCCGCGCCCTGGTAGGCGCCGTTCACTTTTTCCAGGAATACCCGCGCGATTTTGGACATGCCCTGGTCGCCCACCAGCACCTGGCCGGCAAAGGGTCCGAAACCGCCTTTGGTATCATCGGTAATAATTTCGGAGGTGGATACGCCCAGGATGCCATGCGGCAGCCACACCGCCGGACTTTTGATCTGCCGGTCGCTGTAGGTGGTGTGTTCCATCTCGTAAATGGTGGTCATCGGCTCCTCCGCGATGTACTCCGGTTTTTTCTTGGGATCGGCGCGCGGGTCCACCTTTTGGTAGACCAGATTCTCCCGCATCTTGACCGGTGATTCCGGACGGTCGGCCCAGACCAGGGAGGCGGGGTGACCTAAAAAGTCGCCCTTGGAGACCTGCGAGATGAAACCCGAGCCCATCCAGTCGCCCTGGTTGTCGCCGTAGAAAAACTCGCCGTCCACCAGGCCAATGCCGCAGGGGGAGCGCAGGCCAGCCGCCCAGGGCTCCATTTTGCCGTCGGCGGTGATGCGCATCGTCCAGCCGCGCCAGGGTACGATGGATTTGCCCGACCACCAGTCGCTGCTACCGAAACTGACGTTGCCGGTGACCATAAAAGAGCCGTCCGGCGCGATTTTGGGCCCGAAGGTATATTCGTGGTAATGACCGGAAATCGGCCAGGCGTACACCGTCTCGTAGCGGTCCGCCAGGCCGTCGCCGTTGCGGTCGGTCAGTCTGGTCAGTTCGCCGCGCTGCGCGCAGTACAGGCTGCCATCTTTGTAGGCCAGGCCCAGTATTTCATGGAGGCCGCCGGCGAATGGGCGGTAATTGGGATGACCGGAGGCGGGATCTTCAATGACCCACACGTCGCCGCGCCGGGTGCTGGCGGCGAGGTTGCCATTGGGCAGGGTGCAGATGCCCCCCACCTCGAGCACGATGCCTTCGGGAATGGGTATTTTGATGATGCGGTAGTAAGTATCTTCCGTGGGCAGGGTAGCGGCGAGGCTGTCCTGTGCGGAAAGCGAGGGAACCGCCAACAGGCCGGATATGGTCAGGACCAGATAAGCAAGTGACTTCATAGCGAAGGATAGTTGTTTGAAGAGTTTTTATTAAAACCCGGGGGAGGAGAACGCTACGCAGGCATCACCGCGTATTCACCACATAATGCCATATTCCACGCGCTCCGCAACCGGCAGGTACAGGACCGACAGACCACCGGATTGCTCGATGACGGGTTTTGCTCCGGCCGGTAGCTGCAGGTAGTAGCGGCGGCCGTCCACGGCGTAGGTAAGGTCATCCATTTTTTCGATTACCGTGCCCAGGGCCAGGCGGCATACGTAGGGCTGTCCGGCCGGTATGTTTCTAAACACCAGGGATCGGGAAAAATATTTTTGGTCGACTACCCGTAACCGGTCTTCCACTTCCATGTCGTCCATTTTATAGCGGAAGGTCGGCAGCCCCTGGGCATCGAGGTCGTAGCCTTGCGGGCGAAAGTGCGCTATCGGTGCGTATTCGGAGGGCGTCAGGTTGAAAAGTTCGGCTTTGGTGACGACCACCGGCACGTCGTCGAGACCAAGGATGGATCCGCGCGGACGCGAAGAGCCGTCGCCCCGGTCATCCCACATGGGGGAAACATCGAGAAAACGGCCTTTCCAGATTTGGGCCACCGCACCATTGTCGAGGTCGTAGGTGTAGTGCAGATGCGCCGGGTCGCCGACCTGCACGGCATGTACGACGCGCTTTTTTTTGCCCCTTGGCGGTACCACATCCATGAACGAACGGAAGACTTTGGGCTGTGCAGCCTCCAGCCAGATGGGGTCGCTGGGCGCCGCGGCCAGGGTGGCGCTCATACTGTGCAACGCCGTGGGCCGGGCGCCCGGCCCTTCCACCCACAGGCCCAGGAAAGGCGCCATCCAGCCGTCCATTTTATACGTGGTGAGCGCGATCAACGCGGCGCCCGCAGGGAGCGTCACTTCGGCGCTGCGCTGGTCGCCGTACCAGGTCCAGGCATCAGGTAATACCTCTTTCCCGTTGACTTTCAGGGAAGAGCGGCCGCCGGCCTGCAGGAGAAAGCGGTGCAGACCGGCTTTCGGCACCTGGATATTGCCGGTAAAAATGGTGGCGAAGGCATTTTCCCGTTTAGCGACTTCCCAGGTCAGTTTTTCGGTTTTGCCTTCCAGATCCGTCTTTTTGCCGGCAAAATCCTCCGGTGCACGAAACTCGCCATAGATGACTTTGTAGGCAAAGGCCGGTGCCGTCACGGGCGGTCCCTCGCGTTCCGTGACCTTGAAATTGCGGAAAGCCACCGCCCCGTGGTCGCCCTGGATCATGAAAGGCCCGGTGGCCGCCTCCTGTTCCGAAATGGGGCCACCGGTGGGTCCGGTAAGTTCGAGATTTTCGTGGATGACCACGCCGTTCAGCACGACCTGGAGCAGGCGGGCATTGGCCGTCTTCTTGCCGGCCGCATCGAAACGGGGGGCTTGAAAACTGATGTCCATCCGCTGCCACAGGCCGGGCGCCAGGCAGGCATTGATGCGGGGCGCCGCGCCGTCGAAGAGTTCTTCCTGCGGGTTCCAGCGCCGACGGGCATAGACGCCGCCACAGTCGCCATAGCCGGGCACTTGTACCCCCCAGCTGTCCAGGAGCTGGACTTCGTAGCGCCCCTGCAGGTAGAAGCCGGAGTTGGAGTGGCGGGCCATCATGAAATCGAAAGACACGTCCACGTCGCCATACTCCCGGGCGGAAAGCAGGTTGGCGCGGTGTTTGGCGTCGGGTAGATTGACGAGTACCCCCGTGCCTTTGGTGGCCGTCATTTCATCGTCCTTGTGCAAAGCGGCGGCGGCATTTCCGGCGATTTGCCAGTTTTCACCATCCGCTTTTTTCCAAAAGGACAGGTCATTGAGGGGAAGCGTATCCTGTGCCGCAGCGTGGGGCACGCAGGCCAGGCAGGGCCACAGCCGGCAGCAGATGAAAAGGAGTAGAGCAGGGCGCATAAGTTCTGACTTGTTTGCGCAAAAATGGTAATAAACGGCGTCTTTGCGCCTGTCCCTACTCCTTTTTTACTCAGTGTATCAGTTTAACATTCTTGCCGATCGGATCACCGCGCTCGTTTTTGCTGATCGTGAATTCGACCATGTCGCCCTCCCGCAGATCGTTGAAATCCGTATCCACGAGGAAGGAAAAATGAAAGAACAGGTTGTTCGTCTGCGGGAACGTGATGAATCCGTAACCATCTTTCATGCTGAAAATCGTACTGGTTTTTATTTCGCCCTCTTCCACTTCCGTATCCGTCACCGGAACCGGCGTTTCCGCTCCCAGCGGGTTCTTTTTGCGTTCCACGAACAGCTGGCTCACCTGGAAAACGCTTTCCGGATCGTCGTCTTCGATGAAATTGTGCATGGGTACCGGGTAAGTCACCTCTTCCAGCAGATTCTGGGAGGTAACGGTACTGCGGCGGCGGCCTTCCTCATCGTAGAATTCGTAATCCCAGCCGAGCAGCATCACCTTCACCCCCAGGGTATGCAGTTTGCGCACCAGCGGTACGAAATCGCTGTCGGAAGCGATGAGTACGACTACGTCGAACTGCTTATGCAAAGCCAGCTCGAACGCTTCGAGGGCCATCCACACGTCGATGCCGCGCTCCTGCCGGTAGCCCTGTACGGTCCGCACCGGCAGGTAGTGGGTGGTGACGCCTTCCATCATCAGAATATCATCGAACAGCCGGTCGTAGTAGAGGCGATTGCCTTCGGCACTGGCTTCCTGGGCGCTCAGTCGCCCCCGGAAATAGTGCGCATCCACGATCTGACAGAGGTGAAAGTCCTTATTTTCTTCCTCCGCGATGCGATGACATACAAATTCATGCAGTCCGGCAATACTGATACGACTACGACGCTCATGGTGGTAGGCATAGTAATTGCTGACATGGAGGAAATAGTTGCCATCGTAAAATACCCCGATTCGTGTCAGTTTATGCTGATTGTCAGCCATGTATAGATTTGATTTACAGTAAATTAACTAAAAAGTAAATGATAAGGGGAAGATGGCGGTATGGGTTTCGGATAATTGTTTTCATTGTTTTCAAGGAACGACCGCGCAAATGAACTCCCTTATTACTGAATATTAACTAAACCGCGTAAAAACTATTGACTGTAGAGAAGAGGCCGGACAATATCTGCCCCCGCGTACCGATTCCGGTAGGCGGGGGCAGGCGGCGCAGGTGGG
>JBKJKS010000126.1:0-4997 GCA_046597295.1 Saprospiraceae bacterium | reverse complement strand
CGACGATGTGCGGACCCTCGACTGGAACGTGACGGCCCGTACCGGCGAGCCACATATCAAGATTTTTGAAGAAGAACGCCGAGCCACTGATGTCGACCAGCAGCATCAGCGTCTGTTCGCGTTCCTCTTCGAAAATCTTGATATGCGGTTCACCGGTTCGGGCCGTCACGTTCCAGTCGAGGGTCCGCACATCGTCGCCCCATTGGTACTGCCGGACCTCGCTGAACGACATGCCACGCCCTTTGAAAGCGCTGTGGTAGCCGCCGGTGAACAGATGCCGGCTCAACCGCCGGGTCTTGATCTGGACTTTGCGGACTTTCTTCAGGAGCTCAGCCGTCTCCATAGTCTCAGTTCGGGTGTAGTTTTTTACGGGGAAAATGCGCCGGTTTTGGCTTGTAATGCCGGCCCACCGCATCGGAATGTTCCAGCGTTTCTTCCAAAGCCGGGGCACAAGGCGAGGATATAGCCGGGGAGTTGCTCAACAACCGGTCAAATTCCGTTTGAATATCGAGAATAGCGGTTTCAATATTGGGGAGGGGCCGGTTAATAATGAGGCGAATAATACCTTCCGGGTCAATGATCAGGGCCAGACGATCGAGACCCGGCTGGGGTCGCCGGCCGGAGGCCAGGCCGTAGCGACTGGCGATGCTAAAATCGAGATCCTCGATCACCGGTGCTTTGAGGTAAATGCCGATGAAGCGGCGGGCCTTATCCGACCAGTCATTCTGGCCGATGGGCTCGTTCGAGAGGGCCAGTACCCGCGTGTTGCGTTCATTGAGCCACCGCTCCTTCATGGCTAAGAAAGCCGAGAACATGGCCCAGGCGGAAGTAAAGTTGGCGGGATGGGCAAAGAAAACGCACCAGCAGCCCGCCGAATATTCCGGGAAACGCAGTACGCCACGGGGCGACTCAAATTCAAACGACGGCGCAGGGTCGCCAATTTGCGGTAAATTCTGGTGGGTCATTGGTTAGGAATATGGCCGGCAGGCGGCGAAATTTTTCTCAAAAGTAAACCCTTTTAAGATTACCAAAAAATACGAACCGTTAAAGGTTATCGGCTGCTGCCTGGAATTTTCACGTTTTTGCCCCTAACCAGGCCTGCAATTTTTCCTGATAAGCCGCAAATGCATTTAGATTGTGGTGGGAGCCGCCTTCGAGGGTAACGAATTCATCGCCGGGCTTCAGCACTTTTTCCAGTTTTTTAGCGGAGGCGAAAGGCACTATCCGATCGCGGGTACCGTGAAAAATGAGGATCGGCAACGCTGTTTTTTGCAGATTTTCGTCATTGGGAAACAAAAAAGCCGGTTCAAACGGCGGCTCGTGGCGACGCACGTGGCTGGCCAGCAGGCCGCGAATATTATCGAACGGGGTTTCCAGGATCAGCAGGCGGGCCGGTACGCGGGCCGCCAAGTGGCTGGCCATGCCTGAACCCAGCGAGCGCCCGTAGAGGACGATTTCTGCCGGATCGTATTTTTGGCGCAGCCAGGTGTACGCAAGTTCCGCATCTTCCAGATACCGGGCCTCTTCATGGTCGCCGGTACTTTTTCCATAACCCCGGTAATCCAGTCCGAAAAAATCGTAGCCCAACTGGGTAAAGTCCCGGTGCATGGCGCCCCAGCGTTGCAGGTTATCGCGGTTGCCATGGAAATACAACACCACGCCCCGCCGGGGAAGGGCCGGGGTCGGAAAAAACAAGGCGTTCAACCGCACGCCGTCGGGGGTGTCCAGAAAATGCTCTTCCCAGGGTTCGTCGAATTCGAAACGGTGACCCATCGGCAGTACGGTGGGCCGGAACAACACCTTTTTTTGCAAATAAGCCGAAAAGGTCATGGCGTCCGCTCAGAGTAGCATGCCGGCCAGCGTAGCCGACAGGTAGGAGGCCAGGGTACCGGCAATGAGCGCCCGGAAGCCAAGCCGGGCCAGATCCGCCCGCCGGTCGGGTTCGAGGGCCGAAATACCCCCGATCTGAATGCCTACCGAGCCAAAATTGGCAAAGCCGCAGAGCGCAAAGCTCACGATGGCCACTGTTTTTGGGGTAAGGGAAGCCATGATGTCTTTAAACTGCAGGTAAGCCACAAACTCGTTGGCCACCAATTTGGTCCCCATCAGGGCGCCGGCGGTCATCATTTCGGCGGAAGGGACGCCCATGGCCCAGGCAAAACCGGCGAACAAGCCGCCGAGGATGGTATTCAGGCTCAGTTGTGGAAAGCCCGCCAGGCCGCCCATGGCGCCCAGCAAATAATTGATCAGCGCAATCAGTGCCAGGAACCCGATCAGCATGGCCGCCACGTTCAGGCCCACCCGCAGGCCATCGGAGCAGCCGGCGCTGATGGCGTCCACCAGATTGGAATGCTGCTTGCCTACTTTAAGGCTTACGGTGCCCTGCGTTTCGGGCTGTTCCGTTTCGGGATAAATAATTTTAGAAATGGCCAGCGCACCCGGCGCCGCCATGATACTGGCCGCGATGAGGTATTGCGCCGGCACCCCGAACTGGATATACGTCGCCATCACGCCGCCGGCGATGCAGGCAAAAGAACCGGTCATCGAGGCCATCAGCTCCGAGTTGGTCATGCCTTTTAAATAAGGCTTGATCATGATCTGCGCCTCCACCTGCCCGACGAAAGCGCTGGAAATATTGCTCAGGGCCTCCGCCCCGCTCACCTTCATAAAGTAATTCAAAACCTTGGCCAGCTTTTCCACAATCCATTGCATCACCCCGATGTGGTAAAAAATATTGACCATACAGGCCACGAAAATAATGGTCGGAATAATGCGGAAGAAAAAGATAAACGAATCGTTCCCAAAAATAGGGGCCAGTTTGATCTCATCGCCGAGTATGCCGAAGACAAACCGGGCGCCGGCATCGGAGAAACTCAACACTTTGGTAACCGCCCGGCCCAGCCAGGCGAAAATAGCCTGGCCCACCGGCGTCTTCAGAATAAAAACCGCTAAAAGGGCCTGAATCAGCAAGCCCATGCCCACGGTGCGGTAATTGATAGCTTTGCGATTGTTGGAAAGCGCATACGCAATCCCCAAAATAAGGACAATTCCCAGCAGCCCGATAAAACGATCCATGTAGTGAAGTGAAACAGTGAAGGAAATAAGGGGTGAAGCAATGGCTGCGCCAGGAATAGTGGAAAACCGGCGAAAAGTACACTTTGTGCCGGGCTTGTGAAAATTTTTACCCGAAAGCCTACTTTCGCCCAACGTACCAACGCTCCTCTCATCACGACCACTTCAACCACGGCAGCTCATGAATCCCTATTTGATTGGCATCGCCGGCGGCAGCGGCAGCGGCAAAACCAGCTTTATCCGCCGCTTGCGGGAGCAGTTCCCAGCAGCCCAGCTGTGTATTATTTCACAGGATGATTACTACTTTCCGGAGGAACGGCAGCCCAAAGATGAAAATGATCGCTACAATTACGACCTGCCCAAGGGCATAGACAAAAAAGCCTTTCGCAGCGACCTGCTAAAGCTGCGTAAAGGGGAAGCGGTGCGCATTCAGGAATATGTGTTCAACAATCCCGGGGCGGAGCGCAAGTGGATCACTTTTTTGCCGGCTCCCCTCATTGTTGTCGAAGGCCTGTTCGTGCTGCATTACCGGAAACTGGCCCAGCTGCTGGACCTGAAAATTTTCATCAACGCCAAAGAGAACCTGAAGGTCATCCGGCGCATCCACCGCGACCAGGTGGAACGGGGCTATCCGATCGAGGATGTGCTGTACCAGTACGAGCACCACGTGCTGCCGTCGTTCGAGAAATACATCAAGCCCTATCAGGAAGAGGCCGACATCGTGGTCAATAATAACCGGGATTTCGAGCGCGGGCTGGAAGTAGTAAGCGGTTTTTTAAAAAGTAAACTGGGTTGATATTTCAGCGGGGTTGTAACAGCGTTTTTTACCGATGGGGCATCTTCAGGTTAAATTACAAATCCACGCCGATGAGAAACTCCGTTTTATGCTGGGCCTTGCTGTGTTCAACCGCGCTGCCGCTGTGCGCTCAACAATGGTTTTCCGACAATGCTTACTGGGCTAATTATTTTTCCGCCGGCTTCCAGGGCCCGGGCTTCGAATACGTGACGGTGGAGGCGGACACCTTGCTGCAAGGTCTGCCGGCGGTGAATCTGAAACGTGTGCATGACCTGGTCTTCGGCAACGATTTTGTTGATTTCCGGCAGGCACGGCAACAGGGCGATACGATCCGGGTGTGGAACGACTACAACAGCCAGTTTTACGTACATTATAATTTTTCGCTGGCCGCCGGCGATTCCGTCGCAGCGCCGATGTACTGGGGAGGCGGCCAGTTCCGGTACTACATCGACAGCGTCGGTACTTTGCTCATAGCTGGTCACCTGCTGCGTTTTCAGCAGGTGCATTTCTCCACAAATCTGAGCTTCTACCATTGCCAGGCCCTTATTATCGAGACCATTGGCTTCGTCAACGGCGAATGCCTGAATACCAACACCAATAACCAGAGTGAACGGCGGACGCATTTTTTCCCGGATGAACCCAATATGGGCGCCGTAGACGGGTGGGACTGGCGATTCTGCTTATATCGCAATGATCAGCTGGAATATACCGATCCGGGATCGTACTGCGCCGCGCTGACCGGTGCGACGGTGCCGGAATATGCCCTGCCAGCCTTTCGTATCCAGCCGAATCCCTTTGCAGAAACCTTCTCCATCGTGGCGAGTGACGGGCAACTGCCAGCCGGGCTGCGAATGTTCGATGCCGCCGGACGGCTGGTTTTGCAGGCTGCGCTTTCCGCAGCATCCGTGGATACCGGAGCGTTGGGGCCGGGATTTTATTTCCTGGAAATTACTTCGGCTACCGGAAAGCGGGCGCTGTGCCGGGCGGTAAAACTCTAATCTTCGGAGTGCGGAATCTTTCCGTATCTACTTTTCTATAAAAACATAGACTTGCTGCGCATTGACAATCAGGATGTTGTGAAATCAACCCACGAATTTATTCGTGGGTACCACTATACTTAACCTTTTGA
>JBKJKS010000039.1:0-7123 GCA_046597295.1 Saprospiraceae bacterium | reverse complement strand
CAGGCTGCAGGGCGGCCGCAGCAATCCCGATGCCTACGGCGCGCAGGTCACCGTCTGCTGGGCGGGGCAAAAGCAAGCGGCAGCGGTGCTGTCGGCCCGGGGCTATAATTCCACTTCCGAAAACATCATTCACCTGGGGCTGGGCACCGCTACGGAAGTAGATTCCATTATTGTGCGCTGGAATGAACGGGAAACCGCCACGTTATTCAAAGTGCCGGCGAATCAGACTATCAACATTGCCTATGGGGAACATCCCGGCTCGCCGTCCGGATGGCGGAACGCAGGGGTAGTGGTCCCGCAGAATCCGGCGCTCCGGGGCCTGGACTACGTACACGACGAAAAGGATTTTATCGACTTCGACATTCAGCGTACGCTGCCGCATAAGTTTTCGCAGTATGGTCCGGGCATGGCCGTCGGCGACGCCAATGGCGACGGGCTGGACGACATTTATTGCAGCGGCAGCGAAAAACGCGACGGTACCTGGCTGATCCAGACCCGGGATGGAAAATTCATTAAAAAAGCCGTCGCCTACAAAAGCGACCCGGAAAAAAGAGGCGAGGAACTGGGCGTACTGCTGTTCGATGCCGATAGCGATGGCGACAACGATCTCTACCTCGTACACGGCAGTTATGAATACAACGCAGGGTCGCCGTATTACCAGGACGTGCTGTGCGTCAATGACGGAAAAGGCAATTTCAGTCCGGCGCTACAGGCCTTGCCCGCAGAAGTGGCCAGCGGGCAATGCGTGAAAGCCGCAGACTTCGACGGCGACGGCGATCTGGACCTGTTCGTCGGCGCGCGGGTGCTGCCCCTGGCCTTCCCCAAGGCCGACCGGAGCCTGCTGCTGCGCAATGACTCCAAGATCAAGGATCAACCCGTTTATACAAACGTGACCCAACAGGTTTGCCCTGAGCTGGAATACGCCGGCATGATCAGCGACGCTTTGTGGACCGATTTCAACAATGACCAACAGCCCGATCTGATTTTGGCCGGCGAGTGGATGCCGCTGACCTTCTTTCAAAATGAAAACGGGAAACTGCGCAACGTGACGGCCCAAACCGGCATCGCCGATAAAAGCAACTGGTGGACCAGCCTGGCCGGCGCCGATTTCGACAATGACGGCGACGTAGATTATATAGCCGGCAGTTTCGGACAAAACCTGTACTTCCAGTGCACGGGACAGGAGCCGCTAACCCTCTATGCCAAGGATTTCGACCATAACAATTCCATGGACCCCTTCATTTCGTGCTACTGGCAGGATTCGCTGGGTAAAAGGCGGGAATACTTCTACCATTCCCGCGACGATATGGTCAAGCAGCTGGTCCTTATCCGGCGCCGGTTCCTGACCTACGCTGCCTTCGGCGAAGCGACCGTGCAGGACGTATTCAAACCGGAAGACCTGAAAGACGCCCAGATCATGAAGACCAACTGGATGGCCAGCAGCTATATCGAGAACCTGGGTCAGGGTCGCTTTCAGATCAGTCCGCTGCCGCTGCAGGCCCAGCTCGCCCCGATCTACGGCATGTTGCCCTATGACATCGATCAGGACGGCCTGCTGGATGTGTTGATGATCGGTAATGACTATGGTATGGAACTGCTGCAGGGCCGCACCGACGCTTTCAATGGCCTGGTGCTGAAAAATACGGGAAAAGGTCAGTTCCGGGCCATGGAACTGGAAGAAAGTCATTTTTACGTACCCCACGATGCCCGTGCCTTGACCCGCATTGGGCTGGCCGATGGGCAAGAACTCCTGCTGGCCACGCAAAACCGCGATGCCCTGCTGATCTTTTCGCCGCGGGTCCGGCTGGCCGGCAGCCTATCCCTGACGAATAACGAAGTAAAAGCCGTGATCACCCTACAGAATGGTCAACAGCGGTTACAGGAATTTTACTGGGGCAGTTCTTTTCTGTCGCAGGAACCCCGCCGCATATCGTTGGATCAACAGATGCGGGAAGTGCGTTTTTACGACCGGAATAACCGGCTGACCAGAAGCAAGCTGATCAGCGACCCGCGTTAATAAAACCTAAGCAAACACCAATTGATGGCTGGCAGAAAACCAACCGAAGCGATTTTTCGTAAATTGTTTATCGCTTCCTTGAAAGAGCAGCATTATTCCAGGCAGGTTGTCCGGTTTTTTGAAACGCTTCTGCCAGGGCTGCGCAGTTAACAAACACTGTAATCGCGTATCCCGATCTTCTGCAAATTACAGTAGCCAGGGCGCTGTGGCCTAATTATCCGCAAACGTTTGTGGTTCTCAAAAAAACAACCACTTTTGTGCAGTCATTCGGTGCCCCCGCCGACCAATTGACCGTACATATGCAGGAACAACTTACTATTCGTTTGCAACAACAAGACCGCCAGGCCATCGGCGAGCTGTATACGTCTTACGGGGGCGCACTCTTTGGGGTGGTACTTCGTATTGTGCAGTCCCGTGAATTGGCGGAGCAGGTCTTGCAGGATACATTTTTGAAAGCCTGGCGTAACGGCGCCAGTTATGATGCGTCTAAAGGCCGCCTGTTCACCTGGCTGCTGAACATCGCCCGCAACACGGCGATTGACGCGACCCGAACGGCTTATTTCCAACATTACCGGAAAACCGATTCGCTGGACAATCTCGTGCATGCGCCCGGTGGCGAAGCCCTGAATCCCGATCATTTGGGTGTGCAGGAAGCGGTGAACCGGCTGGATGATAAGTACAAGGTGCTGATCAACCTGATCTACTTCAAGGGCTATACGCAGGAAGAAGTGGCGGAGGAAGTAGGTATTCCGTTGGGGACGGTCAAGACACGGCTGCGCTATGCGATGGTCGAGTTGCGCAAGGTGTTTGGTGAAAACTACACTGCCTTGTTAGCACTGACGCTGGCGATTGGTGATTTGTCCTCATAAATAATTTTCTAAGCATATTTTAATCCTCTCGTTTCGATTTAATCCCGGCCTTAGCCGCATTACATTCCAATCACACCTTTGGCCGATACACAATAAAAAAAATGGATCTTCAATCGTTCATCCAATCCGGTTTACTGGAATCTTATGTGCTCGGGCAGGTGACTGCCGAGGAGCGCAGCCTGGTGGAACGTATGCTCAGTCAACATACCGAAGCACAGACAGAACTGTCTAGTATTGAACAGGTCATCGAGCGTTATGCCGTGACACAGGCCATCTCTCCGCCAGCTTGGATGAAGGGCCGTATACTGGATCAGCTGGATCAGCTGCCGACGCCGACAACGGTGCCGGTTGCCCAGGAGGTGATCAGGCCCGTCGCTGCAATAGGTACATTACGGGTTTTTCAGCTGTTATCGGCGGCACTATTGGTCGCTGTCGCTTTCCTGTGGTATAAAAATAGCGAAGTTCAGACCCGGCAGACCGAGCAGCAAACCCAGTTTGCCACGGTGCAGAACCGGCTGAACGACTGTGCGCAGCGGGCCGAGAGATCGCAACAGATCGTCAATCTGATCCGCGATGCAGACACGAAAGTCATTAAACTGACCAATGGGGCGGATGGCAAGGGTACGGCACTGCTGTACAAGAATGACGTAAGAAACGCTACTGTGCTCGACCTGTCCGGCGTGATGGCTCCCTCTGCCCCGGATAAATTCCTCCAGTTCTGGGCAGTCGTTGATGGCAAGCCGATCAGCCTGGGTATGGTGCTGATGGAGGCCCCCGACGGCTGGCATCCCTTCGAGCACAATGAAAAGGTCGACTATTTTGCCATTTCCGAAGAAAATAACCCGAAGGGCAATCTAACCCCCACGACCATCGTGATGAAATCGGAACCGGATAACGGTTGATCTTTTTGCACGAAAAACGGTTCTATCGACACCGGGCGGCACGCAGTGCTGCCCGGTGTCGTTTTTTCGTGGTGGTTGATACTCAACATCCTGCATCGCTAATATCCCCTTCATTTGCCCCACTCCCCGTTTTTTATCCACTACAGACTGGTTTTGGTCGTTAATACCGCAGCAATGTGCATCAGGAACGCCTCTTTTGCGGCATCATTTTTTTAATCACTCGCTATGCCCAATCATATTCCCTATGGGAAGCTCCAAACCTTACGCATGCTGTACGATCTGATCGAGCAGGAAAAACATTTGACCAAGCTGATGAATCACGAAGAAAAACAAGCCAAAGCCACCGAAATTATCCAAAGCCACGTCGGTTTTGCGCTCGGTGCCGCCCTCATTCCACTGCCCGGGGTGGATCTGCTCGCCGTGAGCGCCGTTCAACTCAATATGCTGCGGACCCTGGCCAAAATCTACGGCGTGGGATTTATTGATGCCCTGGGTAAAAATATTATTTCCGCGGTAGCCACCGGTGGCGCCGCACGATTGGGCGCCAGCCTCATTAAAATCATTCCGGGGGTAGGCACCGTCATCGGCGAACTCAGCATGCCGGTACTGTCTGGCGCATCGACCTTTGCGCTGGGTCGGGTGGTATCCAATCACTTCCACCAGGGCGGCGACCTGGACAACCTCGATCTGGTCAGCGCCCGGCGGGGCTATAAGACCGAAATCAAAAGCGGCCGGCAAGTGGCCGAGGAGTTGCGCCAGCCCGATACGGATGGCCCGTTGGACAAGCTCCGCAAAATGGCCGACCTGCACCAGGCCGGTATTATCAGCGACGAGGAATTCCAGCGGCTGAAAGACCGGCTGCTCGCGCAGGTGTGAGATAAAAGGGCAAAAGGCAAATAAGCAAAGGGCAAAAAGGTAAATAAGCAAAGGGCAATAAGCAAAAGGCAGGTTTGAATTTAGG
The DNA here is from genome assembly GCA_046597295.1 of Saprospiraceae bacterium. Taxonomy (GTDB): domain Bacteria; phylum Bacteroidota; class Bacteroidia; order Chitinophagales; family Saprospiraceae; genus M3007. The sequence goes on along the minus strand of JBKJKS010000039.1, from coordinate 2,374 downwards.
AAGAGCATGGTCTTCCATAGCAACCAAAAAAGCAATTTGTTCTGGTCCTTTGGTTGATCTTTGTCCCTTGCTATTTTGCCCCCTTGTTTTGTTGCCCGTTGCCCTTTTGCTTATTGCCTGTTGCCTTTTTGCCCCCTTGCTTTGTTGCCCGTTGCCCTTTTGCTCATTGCCTGTTGCCTTTTTGCCCCTTGCTATTTTGAAATTCCCACTATCCACCACCCGGGCCCTGCAATCCTTTCAGGTCATGCGGTTCGGCTCGGTGCTGCTGACCAGTGTACTGCTGGCGAAAAGCGGCCTTTCCACCGTCGATATCGGCAGCTATGAGTTGCTGCTGTATGTGGGCAGCATCGTGGCCTTCTTCTGGGTGAACGGCTTGTTGCAAGGCATGACGCCCCTGTATGAACGGCTGGGACAAGACGAGCGCAAAGCGTTCATTTTCAACGTTTTTTTAATTTTTTGTAGTCTTTCCATCCTGCTGTTCGCCGTGCTTTTCCTGGGCGAACAGTGGATATCACCCGTACTGACCGGCCAGGCAGTGTTGCCCTGCTACCAGTTGTTCTGCTGCTATTTGCTGCTCCACCTGCCGACTTTCCCGGTCGAGTATATCTATTTGCTGCACGAACGTCCCCGCCACATCGTGGTCTGGGGCGCGGTCTCCTTCGGTCTGTCGATCGTTGCTTTATTCGTTCCGGTAGCGCTCGGCTACGGTCTGTGCGGCGGCTTGGCGGCCCTGGTCGGCTGGAGCGCCCTGCGCTGGCTTTGGACGGCCCGCCTGGCCCTGCGCTATGGCCGCCGGGGCCTGCGCATCGATTTATGGACACGTTATTTCCGCTTCTCCTGGCCGCTGATTCTGAATGTGCTGGTGGGCAATTTCGTACTGCTGTTCGACCACTGGTTAGTAGGATGGTACTACCGGGACGAGGCGGTCTTTGCCATTTTTCGCTACGGTTCGCGGGAATTGCCGTTGGCGACGGCCCTGGCCACCGCCCTCGGTATGGCCATGATCCCCCGGTTGACGGCCACGCCGGCCATTGGCCTGGCCATCCTGAAAAGCGAAACCCGGCGGCTGATGCACGGGTTGTTTCCGGTCACGATCGGGCTGTTGTTCCTGTCCGACTGGCTTTTCCCGCGGGTGTTCAATGCCGATTTCGCGGCCAGTGCGCCGTTGTTCAATATTTACTTGCTGCTCACCGCCAGCCGGGTCCTGCTGCCCAATGCCATTGTGCTGGCTCGGGGGCAGCCGGGCGTTATTTTCAGGATCGGCCTGGCGGAGTTGGCGGTGAAGATCGGGCTGGGTTTTTTGCTCATCACCTGGTTCGGTCTTACCGGCCTGGCCTGGTCGGCCGTGCTGGCTTTCTGGGTAGAGAAACTGGGACTAATCTGGTACCTGGAAAAAAAGGCGAATGTGCGCACCTCAGACTGGCTGGACCTGCGCTGGTACGGAGCTTACGTGCTGGCCCTGGCGGCGGCCTGGTCTTTCACCTGGTGGCTGGGCCCACACTGATCACATTATTTTATTCCATTGCCGCCAGCACTTCCCGGATGGTTGCCTCGTCGCTTTGCCAGTGGCCGGTTTCCAGGCCGGGCAGTCCGACCCTAGAGGAAGAAGCTACCTTTTTTTTAGCTGTAAAATGAAACTCGCAGGCGCCACTCGCCTCGGCAATCGCCCGGATGTTGCGCTGGGAAATACCCGCTCCGGGCATCACGACGATGCGCCCGCCGGCATGTTCCACTAGTTTTTGCAGCCGGAATCGCCCGGCATACGCTGTATCCGCCTGACCGGAGCTCAACACCCGTCGAATACCCAGCCCGGCCAACTCATCCAGCGCGGCAAACGGATCCGGCGTGAAATCGAAAGCGCGGTGGCAGGTCACCTCCAGCTCACCGGCGGCGGCGTGCAGGGCGGCCAGCTGGGGCAGATGCAGGCGACCATCACGGTGCAGCGCCCCGATCACTACGCCCTGCGCACCCGCCTCACGGCAGGCGCGGATGTCGTCGAGCATCAGGTCGAATTCACCCGCAGTGTAGCAGAAATCGCCTTCGCGCGGCCGGATCAGCACGTATACCGGAATACCGGCCGCTTGTACCGCCGCCCGGATCAGGCCCACCGACGGGGTGATGCCGCCCACATCCAGCGCGGAGCAGAGTTCGACCCGGTGCGCCCCGGCGCGTTCAGCTGCCAGAACGGAAGCAAGATGAGTAACACAAACTTCGAAGCGCATTTTTAGGGACGGTAGATGGTGGACGTCTGAGGGCAGATTTTGGTCGACGGAAGGCCAATATGCGGATAGTCACTAAAAATAAAAGTACAGCCTACCAGATAAATTTCCACCGTCCGCCGTCCACTAATTATCCAACGTCCAGGATCCGGAAA
>JBKJKS010000034.1:0-4887 GCA_046597295.1 Saprospiraceae bacterium | reverse complement strand
AAGGAAACTGACTTCGCTTGTTGGGAAAATGGTACTGAAACAAAATAGATTTCTGTTCATTCCTGCTGTACGTCGGCATGAAAATTTACGATGCACTGTACCATTGGGCTACCTATGTCCAGGCCGAACGCCCTACTTGGGAATCCAAATTTAAAAGTCTGACAATATGAACAGGAAAGAATTTCTCCGCAGCTCCCTTTTGCTGGGCGGCGCATTAGCCATGAATGAACAACGCGCTTTTGCTGGCAACCTCGTTGTCAACGGCATGGACCGCCTGACGGACGACCAGGGTAATTTCGTTCACCAGCCGCTGCCGTTTGCGGAAAGTGCGCTGGAGCCGCATATGGACGCGGAAACGGTACACCTGCACTACACCTTTCACCACGGCAATGCCGTCAAAGCGGCAAACAAGTACCAGGGGCTGATCAAAGAAGGGCTGGAGAAGGGCGTGTATGATAACACGGATTTTTATACCAAAAAATTGACACTTCAATCGTCCAGCCACATTCTGCACTCCATTTTCTGGACGAATCTATCGGCCAAGCCAACCGAGCCGAAAGGGGAGCTGTTACGCCGCATCGAACAAAAATTCGGCTCGTACGACAAGATGAAGGGACTGCTGGCCTACCTCTCCAAGAACGTGGACGGTAATGGTTGGGGCATTCTCGGCTACCAGCCTTACTTTGACCAACTGACCCTTTTGCAGTGCGAAGACCACGAAAAATTAACGCAGTGGGGGGTCGTACCACTTTTGGTCATTGACGTATGGGAACACGCTTACTACCTGAAATGGCGCAACAAACGCGACGGTTTCGTGGATAGTCTGTTTGCCCTGATTAATTGGGACAATGTGGCGGATCGTTTGGAACAGGCGGTAAAACTGCAGTAAAATCGAAAAGTGGTGAACGATGGGGAGTGTGAAATATTTAGATGATCTTGTTCGCCGAATACGGTTTTTATGTCCACCTGGCATATTCACATCGAGGGACAAGTACAAGGCGTCGGTTTTCGCCCGTTCGTTTATCGACAGGCGAACCGATGCCACCTGTGTGGCTGGGTGAACAATGGTCCCGACGGCGTCCATATTCGGTTCAATGCAGCAGAGGCGCCTGCCCGCCGGTTTCTGGCGACCTTGCTGGAAACTGCGCCGCCGTTGGCCCGTATCACCCGGCATTCGATCCGGCCCGTCAAAGCGGAGCACTTCGGGGATTTTCAAATTCTCCACAGCCAGCAGGAAGGAAACCCCAGGTTGTTGATCCCGCCTGATTTTGGCTTATGCGCCGATTGCCGGGAAGAATTGCGGGGAGGCAGCGGACGGCGGAAAGATTACCCCTTTACGACCTGTACCAATTGCGGGCCCCGCTATTCCATCCTGGAAATGCTGCCCTACGACCGGGAGCGAACGGCGATGCAAGCTTTTCAAATGTGCCCCGATTGCCGACAGGAATACGCAGACCCGACCAACCGCCGGTATCATTCCCAGACCAATTCCTGCCCGCAGTGCGCGGTACATGTAGGCTGGTACGACTTCGCTGCCGGATCCGAAGTGACCCCCGCGCAGGGGTTCGTGCCCGCCGTCACCAAAGCCTGGCAGGACGGTAAAATCGTTGCCATAAAAGGCATTGGCGGCTATTTGCTCACCTGTGATGCCACCAATGCCAGCGCCGTTCGTTTGCTTCGGCAGCGAAAACACCGTCCGACCAAGCCTTTCGCGTTGATGTACCCCGGCCTGGACATGCTGCAACAGGATGTCTTTTTAAATCCGGCAGAAACGGCGGAATTAACCAGCGTGACGGCTCCCATTCTCCTTTTACCGGTGGAGCAGGCGCCTGCGTCCGGAATTTGCCTGGAATACGTTGCACCCGGTCTGCGCCAGATAGGCGCCCTGCTACCGTATACGCCTCTTTACAATTTGCTGTTGCAATCCTTCGGCAAGCCCATCGTTGCCACGAGCGGCAATATCAGCAACGCCCCGATCATTTACGAAAATGAAAAAGCAATAACCGACCTGGCCGGCGTGGCAGACTTTGTGCTGACAAACGACCGAAAAATCGTTGTCCCTCAGGACGATAGCGTGCTGACGATCAGCCGCCGCACCGGACAGAAAATCATCCTGCGGCGTGCCCGGGGACTTGCTCCGACTTTTCTGGAAGCGGAATTGTCGCTTGCTGAAAATACCATTCTTGCCACGGGCGCAGCAATGAAAAGCACATTTGCTATCTGGCACCAGCGGAACACCTACATCAGCCAATACCTGGGGGACCTGGAAAGTTATGAAACACACGAGCGGTATGGCCAGGTGCTCCGCCATTTTATGGAATTGCTCCATGTCCGGCCGGAATTGCTCCTGTCAGACCTCCATCCTGACTATTTTTCCACGCAATTTGGAGAAGCGCTATCCGCAACGACAGGCGTCCCCCTGGTTAAAATCCAGCACCACGAAGCGCATTTTGGCGCGGTACTGGTGGAGAATAACCTGCTGCGCTGCCAAGAGCCGGTGCTCGGCATCATCTGGGACGGTACCGGGCTGGGGGAGGACGGACAAGTCTGGGGCGGCGAGTTTTTTCTTTATGAAAACAAACGTTTTCAGCGTTGTGCCCATTTCGATTACTTCGACTTTATTGCCGGGGATAAAATGCCCCGGGAGCCGCGGATATCCGCCTTGAGCATAACGCATGAAATGCCGGAAGCCTGGTCGGTGCTGCGACCCAAATTCACCTCGGTGGAATGGGATGTTTATCAAAAAATACTCCGGAAGGCGGACATAAAAACTTCCAGTGTGGGCCGGCTTTTCGACGCCGCAGCATCGCTGCTGGGTGTAATGGACAAGGCCAGCTACGAAGGCGAGGCGGCATTGCATTTGGAAAATCTGGCCTGGCAATACATGGAAGCGCATCGCGAAGAGGTTGTCGAAGGGTATTTTTCCGGCATTGATTTCCAGGGGCTGGTCCCGACCGGAAGGCTAATGCAGGGCATCCTGACCGATTTGGCAAAGGGCGTTTCAAAAGAATTTATTGCCGCCAAGTTTCATTTTTCCCTCGTGCAGGCGGTGGAAACCGTGGCGACCCAATGGTCGGTGAAACAGCTGGCCTTCAGCGGCGGCGTTTTCCAAAACAAATTGCTGGTGGAATTGCTCGTTTGGCATTTGGGCAGTAAATTTAACCTTCATTTCCACCAAGCCCTTTCGCCCAACGACGAAAACATCTCCTTCGGGCAGTTGGCCTGTTATCAGATTCGCCAATCTTAATTTCCAAACCAGGACCACCATGTGCCTCGCCATACCAGGAAAAATAATATCCATTCAGCATACGCCTGACCAGCTGTTACGCCTGGCGAAAGTATCCTTTGGCGGCATCACCAGGGATACCAATCTGGGTTTGCTGCCGGAAGCCGAAGTGGGGGATTACGTGCTGGTCCATGTGGGTGTGGCCATCAGCGTGGTGGACGAAGAAGAGGCCCAAAAGACGCTGGGGTTTTTGGAAAAGATGGGGGAAATGGAAGAGTTTGAAGCGGAAGGAGACCTGGGATTTCTACATTCGGAACTTCCAAGCCAGAACTTATGAAACATCTGACCGAGTATCGCAATCCGGAATTGGCTCACCAGTACCTGAATGAGTTACAGAAAGTAACCACCCGGCCCTGGAACATCATGGAGGTCTGCGGCGGGCAAACCCATAGCCTGGTCAAAAACGGGCTGCTCCCCCTGTTGCCGGAGGAAATTACCATGATCCATGGCCCAGGCTGTCCAGTCTGCGTCACGCCGCTGTACCTGATTGACAAAGCCATTTATCTGGCGGAAGTAAAAGGCGTGACCCTCTGCTCCTTCGGTGATATGCTCCGTGTACCAGGTTCCGAAAAAAGCCTGCTGGATGCCAAAGCCAACGGAGCGGACGTGCGCATTTTGTACTCGCCGCTGGATGCAGTGACGCTGGCCGAGAAGAATCCCGACAAGGAAGTGGTCTTTTTTGCCGTTGGCTTTGAGACGACGGCTCCGGCCAACGCGCTTTCCGTACTGATCGCCAGACAACGGGGCGTGAAAAACTACGCCATCCTGGCTTCCCACGTGCTGGTGCCACCCGCCATCGAAGCGGTCATGAACGATGCGGACTGTGCCATCGACGGATTCCTCGCGGCAGGCCATGTCTGCACCATCATGGGCATCGAAGAGTATTTTCCTTTGGTAGAACAATACAAAATGCCCATCGTGGTCACCGGTTTCGAGCCGATGGATTTGCTGCAGGGCATCCTTATGACGGTTCGGCAATTGGAAAAAGGCGACTATCGGGTGGAAAACCAATACAGCCGGATCGTCCGCCCGGAGGGAAATCCCGAGGCACAGCGCGTGATTGAACAGGTGTTCGAGATCAGCGACCGGGAATGGCGGGGCATCGGTACGATCCCGCTGAGCGGCTACGAGGTGCGGGAAGAACTGGCTGCCTTTGACGCCAACCGGAAGTTTAACGTACAGATTGAAAAAGTGCGGGAATGTGCGGATTGCATCGCCGGGCTGGTGCTCAAAGGCATCAAAAAGCCGCCTCAGTGTTCCCAATTTGGCAAAAGATGCACCCCCAGCACCCCACTTGGCGCGCCCATGGTGTCGTCGGAAGGGGCTTGTGCTGCCTATTATCACCTGATCGGCCTGGAGGAAATGACCGCTGTGGAAGCCGTTTAAACTGTTTTATGGAAACTCCCCCGGTAAAAATGCAGCTTCAATGCCCCATGCCGAAGCTCGACTTCGATGTCATTACGTTGGGGCATGGCAGTGGCGGTTTACTGACCCACCGGCTGCTGGACTGCGGCGTTTTCGATCTTTTGAAAAACGCCGCAGTCCAGCAGCCGGTGGGTCAGTAAACCGCCACTGCCATGCCCCAACGTAATGACATCGAA
>JBKJKS010000690.1:0-5433 GCA_046597295.1 Saprospiraceae bacterium | reverse complement strand
TGACAGGCATTTACAATGATTAAGCAATTTGTCATGCAGAGCGAAGCGTGGAATCCGAGGGCGTAGCCCGAAGTACTATTTTCTCGGCCTTCGGCCTCGGATGCCACGCCTTCGGCTCTGCATGACACAACTTTAGTGTGGCTTTTATTCTCTAATAAGTTCATTGACAGGCATTTGCAATGATTAAGCAATTTGTCATTCAGAGCGAAGCGTGGAATCCGAGGGCGTAGCCCGAAGTACTATTGCCTCGGCCTTCGGCCTCGGATGCCACGCCTTGCGGCTCTGCATGACACGACATCGGAGAAAACGCTCAGCCATCCCACGGTTCTTCGCCAATGATCCAGACTGGCAAATTCCCCTTTTCTATCTCTGCCGCGCTGTTCAAAAACCGCCATTCAGGGTTGAACTTCGCTATCAATGCTTCTTTCTTCGATCTGCTCATCCTTTTGATTTGCTTTTCCCTGGCTATCGCCCATTCAATTTGGGGGTAGTATTCGTAGTAAATCAGGTTATAGCAGAAATATTTGCCCGCGAAGGTTTTTTGTGCTTCACCGTTGTCTTCTAAGTGCTCTTCCATACGTCGGTCCAGATTATTGGTGACTCCCGTGTACAATACCGTTCTTTCAGGATTGGTGGTGATGTACACGTAATAATGATGGTATTTCATGGATGCATGATTGGAGTTTATAGCATCTTTAGTTACTATCCTCTTTTGGTGGCTTCGCGATCTTCATCTTTAAATCGGCTATGCGCCGCTTGGCACCCGAACCCAACTCGACCATTTTTCCGACCTCGGAAAAATGGTCAGTTATCAGCTGCCCGGAGTTTTGGCAAGCTTCCTGTGCCTTTTGGATGACTTTTATAAAATTCTTCCAATCATCATAGCTCAGCAATATTTGCAAGTCGCGGGCATGCCAAAATTCCACGCCATCTTGTTCGTAAGCTACGTCCTCGAAAGAGGTATGCAGTTTTTGAATGACTTCTTTTTTCATGATGATAATCTTTTCATTTGCCTCCAATCGATTTTATCCCTGTAACCATTAGCTACTAATGAACCTCGGTTTAGTGAGGCGGTGACTGTCAGTCACCGCCTCACTTGGTCGATGGTCCGGGTGCATTACTCATCCCCGCTTCGATTCTTGGCCATCTCTTCCATTTTATGGCGCAAACTCAGGGGCCGCATATCCGTCCACACCTCCTGGATATGCTCCAGGCATTCTTCTTTGCTGCCCTGCTTACCCGCATCGCGCCAGCCCAGGGCATTCTCCCGGTTGGCGGGCCAGAGGCTGTACTGTTCTTCGTGGTTTACGACTACTTTGTAAACGGTGCTGTCGTCTTCTTCCATGGTGAATGGATATGAATAGTGATGGAATGGAATTTTACTGCATTTCCCGCAGGTCAGCCGGGTCATGCCCAGGGCGGCACATTTTTACCGGCTCTTTTTTATCACCTGCAGGCGCTGCGCGCGTCCTTGTCCGTCGATGATCATGACCGTATACGTGCCGTCCGCCCAGTCGCCCGTCCGCAGCCGGATGGGCCTTTCGCCGGCTGGCGGACGCATGGAGATGAGCAGCCGTCCCGCCGCATCGTACACCCGCACTACATCGGCCGTTGCATCCGCCATACCGGTCTGCAGCAGCACGTAGTCGCCGGCCGGATTGGGGAAAGCCGACCAAGCACCGGCCGTTTCGGGAGCAGCGACTGCGGTCAGTTCATCGAGCCGGTAGGAACGGAAGAAACGCCAAATCTCGCGGCTGGCGTTGATGTCCTGGTTGGTGACGCCGATGTTGAAAACCGCGCCCGGCCAGGTGTGGCCGCCGCCGATGACCTTATAATGCTCGACGGTACTGCCTAGGTCGCCGCCGGTATACCGGTAATGTTCTACCGTGCTGCCATCGCCGGTGTTGGTGTTCGGCACCTGGGTGACCGTTGGGGTGGGGCTGGCATTATTGAAGTCTACCCAGGCGGCCACCAGGGTCGGGATGGCCACGAATCCGCTGAAGGCCGAACCATTATAGGGCACGGTGTTGTCGGCCGTGCCGTGGATTTCCATGACCGGTACCGGCCGATCAGGTTGGCAGGCAGCCAGGTTGGCCGCGGTCATGCTGCCCGTCACCGAGGCGATTGCGGCAATACGGTCATTCAGTTCGCAGGCCAGGGCATAGCTCATGAAGCCCCCGTTACTCATGCCGGTGCTGTAAATACGGTTCGGATCGATGTTGTACACCGCCTGCAGGCTATCGATCAGGTGGGAGAGGAAGGCGACGTCATCCACACTGGAGCTGCCGCCAAAGGTGTTCCAGAAACGGCTACCCTGCGCATCCAGGGTGCCGTTGGGGTGCACGATCAGGAAATTGGCGGTATCGGCAATGGCCCGGAAATCGCCGTATAAGGACTGTGCCAGGTTGTTGGAAGTATAGCCATGCAGGTTCAGGACCAGCGGTACGGCCGTAGCGCCGTTGTAGATGGCCGGCACGTACAGCAGGTACTCCCGGGTCAGGCCGCCGCTTTGAATGGTACCGGAGAGGGTGGTCTGGGCGGATAGCGACCCGGCCAAACCCAGGTAAAGAAGAAAAGTGAGCGTACGCATGGTCTGAGTGAGTAGCGCCGGTTTTAACCGGCCAATAAAGGGTGCTGGCCGGCTACAACCGGCGTTACAGGCGCTTAAAAATCCGCCTCCATCGAAAAAACCTGGTCCTCGCGTTTGGCCATGACACCCGCCTTCTGGTAATCGCCCACCCGCTTCTCGAAGAAGTTGGTCTTGCCCTGGATCGAGATCATGTCCATCCAGGCAAAGGGATTGGCGGTGCCGTAGTACTTTTCGTTGCCCAGCGACATCAGCAGGCGGTCGGCCACGAATTCGATGTACTGGCCCATGGTCTCGGCATTCATCCCGATCAGGCTCACCGGCAGCGCATCGGTCACGAATTCTTTCTCGAATACGACGGCTTCGGTGATGATGGACTCCACTTCGGCAGGGTCGAGTTTATGCTCCAGCATGGAGTACAGCAGGCAGGCAAAGTCGCAGTGCATCCCTTCGTCGCGGCTGATGAGCTCGTTGGAAAAGGTGAGGCCGGGCATGAGACCGCGCTTCTTGAGCCAGAAAATGGAGCAGAACGAGCCGGAGAAGAAAATGCCTTCTACGGCGGCAAAGGCGATCAGACGGTGGGCAAAGGTGGGCGCGTTCTCGATCCAGCGCAGTGCCCAGTTGCCTTTTTTGGACACGCATTCCAGGTTTTGCAGCGCATTGAACAGGAAGTCCTTTTCCTTCGGTTCCTTGATATAAGTGTCGATCAGCAGGGAGTACATCTCGGCGTGGATGTTCTCGATGGCCACCTGAAAACCGTAGAAACAACGCGCCTCGGGTATTTGGACCTCCCGCATGAAGTTGATCACCAGGTTTTCATTGACGATCCCGTCGCTGGCGGCGAAAAAGGCCAGTACGTGCTTGATGAAGCTGCGCTCGCTGTCGTTGAGTTTTTGATCCCAGTCGTTGAGGTCCTGCGACAGGTCCACTTCTTCCACCGTCCAGAAAGAGGCAACGGATTTTTTGTATTCGTTCCAGATGCGGTCGTACTTGATGGGGAAAAGAACAAACCGATCGGGGTTTTCGGCCAGGATGGGTTCGATAGGGATGCTTGTTTCTTGCAACATAAGGAATAGAGATGAATGAGAGAAGTCGTCAGGTAAGATGCGTTTTGCAGGACAGGCCAGCCGTTCGCCGGCGGCCCGATCGACCAAAGTAGGAGGGCCGACACGCCCGCTTCGGCTTTTTGGCCGCTTCGGCAATGTCAGCGTGATTAGAGGATTGGTATGCGGTGAAGGCGGCGTGAAACAACCGGATGCGTTACGTTCGGAAGCGGTAGCGAAAGTAGGGTAGGAAAGCCAAGTTTAAAAAGCCAAGTTTTCCACAAAATGTTAATAATTTAGTTAATTAATTGATTTTCAATAGGTATAAAATATGCCCATTCTTACCAACAATGTTGATAACTCGTGTGGAAAATTTTTCCCACTTTTTAAAGCCCGGATTGTCCGGCAAAAAGACACTGCGTAAGTCTTTCATTATGAAGGAAAACACCATCGGTTAGTCGCTCCGTGCAGCGCATCGAGCTGGGTCTGGCCATATGCTGGCAACGGAAAAATTTGTGCAGCAGTAGGGCAGTATTGAATTATTCCAGCAGCGTTGCCTTCACCTCCCGGACCCGCGCCGCCCAAAAAGCTGGCAGGCTGCCGTTCGGGCGGCGGCAGAGCCACACCGCAGTGCCCCGTTCGCGCGCCAGCGGGTGTTGTACTTCGCCTATTTTCTGAATATCGGCAAAACCGTTCTGCACGTCTTCGCCCAGTTCGTCATTCACGTAGATCAGGGCCTGCACGTTCGCCGGCAGCGTATCCGACACCCACAGCAGGTAAGAATCCGCGAAGCTGGAAACGGTCGGGCGACCGGCGGACAGGTGTTCGATGGCCGCCGCTTGGCCGTAGTTCTCCGCATAGATTAGGTAGGTACCCGGCCCGTCGCTCCGGGCCGCAGCCTGATCCACCAGAGCGGCGATCTCCGGCCAGCCGAGCATATCGGCATAGTCCTGGGGCAATCGCTCGATGTTGCCGCCTTCCCAGCGCAGGGCGGGTTCGAGCCCCAGCCAGGCGAAGTAGCCGGCCAGCCGCTCGGCCGAAAAAAGCGGTACGCCGATGGGCAAAAAGGGCAGGCTGCTCACCGCCAGTACCGCTGGTAAAGCCACCTGCTGCCAGACTTTCAGCAGTTTGGTCTCCCAGAAAACCGCCCCGGCGGCGATCAGGAAGGGATAAATGCCGAGCGTGTAGTAGCCCTTGCCGTGTAGGACCAGTAACAGCAGCACCGTGCAGATAGCCAGCCAGCCGAACATGCGCCAGGGGCCGGGGCTGCGCAACAGCCACCACAGGCCCGGCAGCCAGAGGATGAAGGCCCAGCCGTTCATCAGCAACTGATCCATAAAGAAGTCAATGGGCTGCACGTGTGCCAATTGGTTATCGGCCAATTGCTCCATGTGGTTCACCACCGGAAAGTGGCGATGCCACTGCCAAAGCAAATTCGGCAGCACGATCACCAGGGCGATGACCACGGCCCACCCGGCGTGCCGCGTCGCCAGCCACTGCCGCTGGGGCGTGAGCAACGCAGCCGCCGGCAGACAAAGGGCCAGGAAACCGACGGAATACTTGTTCAGTAAACCCAGCCCGATGACTGCTCCCAGCCAAAGCAGCCATCGCCGGTCGCGGGTGTTGACCAGGCGGACCGCGCACCACACGGCCATCGTCCAGAATAATAAGTCAAATACCACGGGCTGGAACAACGCAGCCGTCCGTAGCATGGCCGGCGAGAACAAGAGGGCGACGCCGCACAGGATTTGCGCGTAGCGCCCGCCGCCGAATTTCGCCACCATAGAGAGCGTAAGCCCCATC
>JBKJKS010000645.1:0-8643 GCA_046597295.1 Saprospiraceae bacterium | reverse complement strand
TCCACCTGCTGGGGGGTGATGGTCACTTTGCCCATTTCGTTCAGAAAAACCGTGAGGTTCTTGCACAGGGCCGTGGGCGGCGTCACGTCTTTGACGGTCACGCTGGCCGTGCAGGTGGCGGTGTTGCCGCTGGCATCGGTGGCTTTCAGCGTGACGACGTTGGGGCCCAGGTTGGCGCAGGTGAATACTGCCGGCGTTACCGTGAGCGTAAAGCTGCAGTTGTCGCTGCTGTTGTTGTTCACGGATGCGGGAAGTAACGTCACCGAGCCATTGGCTCCCACGTTGATAATAGCGCTCTTGCAGGTGGCCACCGGTGCGATCAGGTCCTGAATCGTGACCGTCGCCGTACACTGTCCGGTGTTGCCGGCGGGATCGGTGCCAGTGAGTTGCACGGTGTTGGTCCCCAGGTGGGCGCAGGTAAAGAGGGTCTGACTGAGCGCGAACGAAGCGATGCTGCAGTTATCGAAACTACCATTATTGACGTTCGCAACGGTGAGCGTCGCCTGTCCGGCATTGTTCAGGTTGAGGGTCGCGTTCTGACAGATCATTGTAGGCTTGATCGTATCGGTAACGGTCACCGTGCCCTGGCAGGTTGCAGTGTTGCCGCTTTGGTCCGTACCGGTGAGGGTGACGGTGTTCGCGCCCAGGTTGGCACAGGTAAAGCCGGTCGGCGACAGGCTCAGGTTGGTCAGGGTGCAATTGTCCGTACTGCCGTTGTTGATCTGGGCAGCGGTCACCACAGCCCCACCGACGGCGCTGAGGGCCACGGTGATCGATTTGCACAGCATGGTCGGCGCGATCTGGTCGGCTACCGTTACCACCGCGGTGCAGGTAGACGGGTTGCCATTGCCGTCGTTGACCGTGAGGACCACTGTATTCGGCCCCAGATTACTACATGTAAAAGTGTTGGGCAGCACGGAGACCTGATTCACTACCCCGCAGTTATCCGTTCCGCTCTCGAACACGTTGGCGGTCGTAACGGTTGTGGTGCCGGCCGCACTCAGCGCGGCGGTGAACGGCTTACAGGCTACTGCCGGCGGCGTGATGTCCTTCAACGTCACTGTAAACGTGCAGAACTGCGTATTACCGTTCCCGTCGTTGGCGGTGAGCGTCACCGTTTCCACATCGTTATGGCCGCTCAGCTGGGTGGAAGCCAGCGGGCTTTGCGTCACTGCCGGGCTGGCCGTACAGTTGTCGCTGACCGCTACCGCTGCATACGTACCAAGCGCGCTGCTGCAAGTCGCATTTGCCGCAACCGTCGTATTGGCCGGACAGGTAATAGCCGGCGGCGTCACGTCTTTCAGCGTCACCGTAAACGTGCAGGTCTGTGTGTTGCCGTTGCCGTCGTTGGCGGTGAGCGTCACGGTTTCCACGTCGTTGTGTCCGCTGAGAGGCGTGGAAGCGACCGGGCTTTGCGTCACCGCTGGACTGGCGTTGCAGTTGTCGCTGACGGAAACGGCGGTATAAGCGCCCAGCAGGCCGCTACAGGCGGCATCCGCAGCTACCGTTGTGTTGGCCGGGCAGGTAACGACCGGCAGGGTCACGTCCTTCAGCGTCACCGTAAACGTGCAGATATGCGTGTTGCCATTGCCGTCGTTGGCGGTGAGCGTCACGGTTTCCACGTCGTTGTGGCCGCTGAGTACGGTAGATGGAGCCGGACCCTGGGTGACCGTCGGATTGGCCGCGCAATTATCGCTGACCGCAACCGCCGCGTACGCCCCCAGCAAGCCGCTGCAGGCCGCGTCTGCGGCCACCGTCGTGTTGGCCGGGCAGGTGATTACCGGCGGGCTTACGTCCTTCAGCGTCACCGTAAACGTGCAGATCTGCGTGTTGCCATTGCCGTCGCTGGCCGTGAGCGTCACGGTTTCCACGTCGTTGTGGCCGTTGAGCACCGTGGTGGCGGCCGGACTTTGATTCACTGCCGGATTCGCCGTGCAATTGTCGCTCACCGAAGCGGCCGTATAAGCACCCAGCAGGCCGCTGCAGGTGGCGTCGGCAGCGACCGTCGTGTTGGCCGGGCAGGTAATGGTGGGCGGCGTAACGTCTATTAACGTCACCGTCAGACTGCAACTGGCGGTATTACCGTTGCCGTCGCTGGCGGTCAGGGTCACCGTTTCCACGTCATTGTGTCCGTTGAGCATCGTAACGGCCACCGGACTTTGCGTCACCGTTGGATTGGCAGCACAATTGTCGCTGACCGAAACCGCCGCATAAGCACCGACCACGCCACTGCAGGTCGCGTCCGCGGCCACCGTCGTGTTGGCCGGGCAGGTAATGACCGGTGGAACTACATCGTTCAGCGTCACCGTAAAGGTGCAGGACTGGCTGTTGCCGTTGCCGTCGCTGCCGGTCAGGGTCACCGTTTCCACGTCGCCGTGGCCGCTGAGTGCGGTGGCGGCCGCCGGGCTTTGCGTCACCGTCGGACTGGCGCTGCAATTGTCGCTGAGCGAAGCAGGCGTATAAGCGCCCAGCACCCCGCTGCAGGTCGCATTCGCCGCAACCGTGGTGTTCGCCGGGCAGGATATCACCGGCGGCGCAACGTCTTTCAAGGTCACCGTAAAGCTGCAACTGGCCGTATTGCCGTTGCCGTCGCTGGCCGTCAGCGTCAAAGTTTCCACATCATTGTGGCCACTCAGACCGGTGGATGCGGCCGGGCTTTGCGTCACCGTCGGGTTGGCAGCACAATTGTCGCTGACCGAAACCGCCGCATAGGCACCGACCACGCCACTGCAGGTGCCATTGGCGGCCACGGTGGTGTTGGCCGGACAGGTGATCAGCGGCGGCGTGTTATCGCCAATTGCCACGGTCACCGTGCCGGTACTGATGCAGCCGTTGCTGTCCGTAATGGAAATGGAATAGGTCCCGGCAGCCGCAGCAGTCGCCGGAAAACCGGGCGGATTGGCCTGGCTGGCGCTGAAACCATTGGGCCCGGACCAGGCATAACCCACGCCGGTTCCGCCGGCCATCAGGAGTACACTGGCCCCCAGGCAGACTGGGCTGTTGCTGGTCGGCGTCACGGCCGGTCCGGTGACCACCACGCTTAAGCTGGCGGAGGCCTTGCAATTCTTGTTATCGGTCACCGTCACCGTGTAGCTGCCGGTCGCGTTTGTCGAGACCGGAAAGGCCACCGGATCTTCCTGGCTGGAAGCGTAGGCATTCGGGCCGGCCCAGGCAAAAGTATAAGGCGTGCTGCCGCCGGTTGGCGTGGATTGCAGGATCAGGTTCTGACCCGCACAAATCGGGCTGTTGCTCGTCGCCGTGATGGCCGGCGCCGGGAACGTGGAAACGGAGACGCTGGTCGAGGCCGTCGCCGAACAGCCGGCATTGTCGGTCACGGTCACCAGGTAAATACCGGCATTGGCAATGGTCACCGCAAAACCCGCCGGGTCTTCCACCGCCGCACTAAATCCGGCCGGGCCGGTCCAGCTGAAAACAGCGTAGACGCCGGACCCACCCACGGGCGTAGACTGCAGGTTTAGCACGCCGCCGGTACACACCGGTGCGTTACTGGTGGCCGTGAGGGTCGGTTTGGGTTTAACGACGACCGTGGTGGTCACCGTTGCCGTACAACCCTGGCTGTCCGTTACCTTGACCTGGTAGGCGCCAGCCGAAGCCAGGGTGGTCGAGAACGGCGCCGGATCCTCCGCAGCGGCGATGTACGCATCCGGGCCGGTCCACATAAAGGCTGTGTAGGGCAATGTGCCGCCCGCCGGAGCGGACGACAGGGTGATGGCCTGGCCCTGACAAACCGGGCCGTCATTAGCGGCGACAATAGTCGGACCATCGAAAATTACGACTGTTACGCTGGCACTGGCCGTACAGCCGGTCTGGTCGGTCACCGTCACCGTGTACGCGCCCCCGGCGCCCGCAGTCACCGCAAAAGGGGCCGGATCTTCCACACTGGCCGAAAAGCCGTTGGGTCCGGACCAAAGGAAACCCGTATACGTGCCGGAGCCGCCGGAAGGCGTGGCGTTCAGGGCAATGTTGCCGCCGGTACAAACTGGTCCCAGCAACGCCGCCGTGATGGCCGGCAGCCCCGCAACAACCACGGCCGTTGTGGCCGTCGCCGTGCAACCGGCATTATCGGTCACCGTGACCACGTACGTGCCGGCGGCAGCTGCGGTGGCGGTAAAAGCCGCCGGATCTTCCACACTGGCCGTAAATCCGTTCGGACCGGACCATTGAAAAGCCGAATACGTCCCGGACCCGCCGGAAGGCGTGGCGGTCAATGTAATCACCGCAGCCACACAAACCGGGCTGTTGCTGGCGGCCACGATGACCGGTAATGGTTTCACCTGTACGGCCGTGCTGCCAGTCGCTGTGCAACCCGCATTGTCGGTCACCGTCACCGAATACGTGCCGGCGGAGGCCAGTACGGCCGCAAAGGCGGCGGGATTCTGGGCGGCGCTGCCGAAGTTGTTCGGACCGGACCAGCTGAACTGACTGTACGTACCGGAGCCGCCACTGGGCGCAGACGTCAGCGTCAGACTGGCGCCGGCACATACCGGGCTGTTACTGGCCGCCGCGATCGAAGGCGCAGCGTTGCCGTTGACCGTAATAGTGGTGGTCGCCGTGGCGGTACAGCCGGCGGCATCCGTCAGCACGACGGTATACACGCCTGCGGCAGCGGGAATGGCCGGAAAGCCGGCCGGATCTTCCACATTCGCGGTGTAACCGTTGGGGCCGGACCAGGCAAAAGTGGCGTACGGCAGGGTGCCGCCGGTCGGAGTGGAGGTCAATTCGATGGTTGAACCCAGACAAAGCGCAGCGCTGCTGCCGGTAGCAGTAACGGCCGGCGGCGGCGCGACGGTCACCGAGGCGGTCGCCGTGCAGGCGCCGGTGCTGGTCACAGTCACGCTGTAGGTGCCGGCCGTAGTGGCCGTGATGGCCGCATTGGTCGACCCGGTACTCCACAGGTAGCTGACCGCGTCGGAAGCCTGCAGCGTTACGCTGCCGGTTACGCATACAACCGCCGCGCCACTATTGATCGTGGCTGCGAAGGGTTCGATGGCCTGATTGGTGATGGTCACCGTCAGGGCCAGCGTATCGGAGAGTAAAGCCAGGTTGGTGACTTTGATATTGACCTGATACTGGTTATCGGCGTTCGCATCGGCCGGGCTTTCAAAATCTGGTGCAAAACCCGCGGCCCAGCTCAATATGCCCGTCTGCGCGTCGATGGAAAACCGCACAGCATCGGCGCCGCCGGCCAGCGCATAGCTCAGGCCAGCGCCCTCGCTGTCATTCGGATCAACAGACTGGGCGTCGTAGAGGGTATCACAGGCGTTTTCCTCATAATTTACCGCGGCGGGAGAGGTAAATTCCGGACGAATGTCGTCGACCACGCTGAAAGTGGCCCGTATGGTGTCGCGCCGGTCCGGGAACATACAGTCCCTGACGATGAAGTCCACCGGGTAAGCACCCAGCCAGGTCGGATCGTCCACGGCCACCTGCACCACCCCGCTGGGCGCCAGCGAGGGCACCAGCGGCGACAGCTGGATCAGGTAGGGCGAAGAAATCGTGCCCGCTGAACCGCCCGACACGAAGGCGAGCGGAGTAGGCTCTACGTATAAATATTGATTAACCGCAGCGTAGAACTGGAACGTAATGGTTCCGGCGCCCACGTTTTTTAGCTGTAAACTATAGGTAATGTTGGGCGAAACGCCCGATGGCATGGCCGTGCCGGCTAAAACGCCGTTGACAAAAGCCGCCAGCTCGGCGCCCGCGCCCGCCAGTTGCTCGTCGGCAAACAGCGGACGGGCGATCACCGTCATCGGTGAGGCGCCCGGGACGACCGGTGGCCAGGCCGGGTTACCCGCAGTGCCGGTGAAGGGGAACACATCGAAATCAAACGCCCGGCAGGGGCCGCCAAAAACCAGGTAATTGTCCAGGTCGAAAGGGTTGAAAGCCTGGCCCGGAAAGATCGTCTGGTCCGGAATCGGCTGCCAGACGGGGAAGCCGTAATCCGGCAGCACCGTGAACCAGCCGGTGATGGTATCCGCCAGCTGGTTAGCGGTAACTTCCGTAACAATGATGCGTACGGAATCCGTGCCGGTCCAGGCACCCGAAACGGGGGTAACGGTCAGGATGCCGTTGATAATGCTGATGCTGAGATTGGGACCGGGTTGGGCGGACCAGCTCACCGGATCTCCGTCCGCACTGATCAGGTAGTCCTCGAGATCTACCGGCTCGAAAGGAATGCCAACTAAGGTCGTATCGGCCAGCAGCGGCTCCAGTTCCGGGGGAAAATCTGCACTTGGATCGATGTTGATCACGAAGGGCAGGGCCGTCGTCCCGGTGCTTTTGTTATGCCGGAAAATTTCCGTCTCTGCGGAGGCGTACACGGCATCGTTCGGAGCGTAGTAGGCCCGGAAGTGCAGCGTTTCCCCCACGTACTGGTGAGCATACACTGTTGTAAAGAAGTAGACTACTCCCCCAACAATGGTGGCGGTGGCCACGCCCCGCAATTCGTTGCCGACGAATACGCCGACCACGTTGCCGGGCTCATTACTGAACGTGCCTTTGAAATTTATCCGGATTACCATGTTCATATTGAACTCATAATCCAGCGGATTGACGGACCAGTTGGGCGGCGGCGCCGCAGGGCCGTAACCGCCGCCAGAAAGTCCCGGACCGGCTGCGAACAGGGTCAGACCGGGCAGCAACCAGGCCAGTAGCAGCATCACCCGCAAGCAGCGTTGCGGGGACCCCATGATGGTAGAATATACGTTCATTTTATATTTTTTTGGAAGTTTTATCCAACCGGGCAACTGGTACACGCAGTAAATTCAGTCTGAAGCGACCAAAAAACGGCGTGCACCAGAACGCGGTGGATAAAACCCGTTTTGATAAAATCGTGGATGCGATTCACCGCCTCGTCCGCTGTGGACCAGACCAGCATCGCCTATTGCAGCACCACTTTCCTGACCACACTGCCCGCCTCGGTCTGCAGGCGCACGAAGTACACGCCCCGCGCGAGCTCGGCGCCGGTATCCGACTGGCCTTTCCAGACCAGCGTGTTCAGACCGGCCCGGGCTGCCGTCCGTACGGCGGCCACCGCTTTGCCGTTCATATCCGTCACCGTCAGCCGTACTTCCTGCGCTTTGGCCAGCGTGAAGCGGAACATGGTTTCGGTATGGAACGGATTGGGCTGTACGTCGAACGACTGGGCGGCCACCGCTTCCTGCTGCGTCCCCGAAGTGGTCAGTGTGAAGGGCACCGGCTCCTCCACGCTCCCCTGATGCAGGTCGGGTGAGAAGTACATCAGCTCGGCCAGGTCCTGGATCATGCCGGTGCTGCTGTCGTAGAGCTTATAGCGCAGTTGTTCGCCGCTGGCATTGGCATAGGCGGTCAGAAAGATGAGGTAGGCGTCCATCGGCGCGATGTAAATGGCCTGCCCGGAGCCGCGCAGCTCGCTGCCGGCGAAGGCACCGATTTCCATCGTCGCCGTGGTGGCATTCGCACCGTTGACTTTCAACATGCCGATCAGGGTCATGCTGTGCTCAAACTGCGTCGGATCGACCGTCCAGAAACTGGCCACCGCCTTATCCCGATCGTCCGCTGTGGCGGCCTGGGCATCAGCGCCATTGCCGGTCAGGTTATTCATCGGCGGCGGATACAGCAGCGTGCCGGGGGCCGAAAGCTTGAGCTGATAGCCGTTGGGCGCCTGCATGTATTTCAGGTTGCCGATCCAGCCGAACTGGGCGTTGATGTACTGCGCGAAACTGATCTGACTTTTGATCAGATCGCCCGTCTGCGGCGACAGCGATGAGAGCGCCGCATTCACCGGCAGTGAATAGTTGGGAATATAGCCGATCCAGTTCCAGCCGTTGACGAGCGGAATGGGCGTCAGCGCCGGATCGATCACGTTGCCCAGCATGCTCAGGGTATCCGGTAGATTCGCCCGGTAGATATACATGGTCTGGTTGCTCAGGGTGTTAAGCGTGCCCAGCCAGCCACCGCCGTTCACGAAAATGGAAAAGGCATTTTGCCCTTTCAGCAGATCATCTTCGGGGTGCTGCAGCGAGACCAGTGCCGAATCAACATCCGGGTTGGGGAAGGCCAGGTTGAAGGACAACCAGTTCCAGCCGAAGCCCAGGGGCACATCGCGCAGTACGTAGCCGCTGGTATGCAGCACCTGCGGCGCAATCGGGTTGCCGATTACGTTATCCGGCTGGAAAGTGAAATCGTCTTCCACCACCGCATAGCGCAGACAGGCCGAGGCATCCCAGATCTCCAGCCGCAGGGGCAACAGCACGTGGTTGGGATTGCCGTAGATGGTCAGATACGCCAGGTATTTATCCACTTCCGGCACGTACTGCACCTGGGCACGCCCGCAAATGGTGTCGTTGATGTAGGCTACCACAATATCCTCGACGTCGGTGGACGTCAGACCCTGGATGTTCAGTTCCAATACCATGTTCTCGGAATTCTCGAACACACCGGCATTCAGCGCCCAGTTGGGCGGACGGCAGACCACGCGGACACCAAATGGCAGTCCCTCGTCGCCACCCATGAAAAATGGGTTTTGTCCGGTTTCGGTATGCAGGGTGATCGAATCGGCCCACAGTCCGAAGGCCAGCGTGGAATCCACCGTGAAACTGACCGGGCGGATCTCGTTGGGTGCCAGGGTACCTTGATTTGGCA